>JAZNQU010000042.1:0-10811 GCA_045590315.1 Eubacteriales bacterium | reverse complement strand
AGAGCATCGCACGGGCTACAGTATCATACATAAGATTGAGGCTTGAGTTGCCTGCAACGATTATTCTGCTCTCCTTTAAACCGAGAAGCTCTGCAAAAAGTGCCTTTGCCTCGTCTATACCGTCAAGAAGGCCGTAGTTGCGCAAATCAAATCCGTTTTCTGAACAGCAGTCTGAGTCAGACGAAAGAACGTCCATCATCCCCATAGTGATATCAAGCTGACTTTTGCCGGGCTTTCCGCGCGACATATCAAGCTTGAGGTTTTTTGACTTGAGCGCGTTGTATTCATTTGTTAAGGAAGAAAACTCTTTTGCCGCCTCTTCTTTTGTAAGATTTAGGTAGTTCATTATGAAATCCTTCTTGTAAAAAAGTCTGAAATGCAAGATTTTCGATGCGAAAATTGCAAAAATTGAGTATGTTTGCTCTATATTATACCCCAAAGTGCTCAAAAATGCAAGATAAAAATGCACCAAATTTCAAAATTCGCCAACAATTTTTTTGTATATGCAGTAAAAAACATCTTAGTTTTGTTGTTTTTCGCGCTCTTTTTCAAAAGAATTGTCTGCGTGCGCCTTATTCTGACGGGACGAGCTTACAGTGGGAGCTTTATTTCGCGGACCGGGAATAACTCTGCCGTTAACGATTCGTACGCCGCCTGCTTGCACATTACGCGACTCTGAAGCTGTGTTTGGCTTGCTTGCTGAAATTTTTTCACCTTCGCGCTCTTTAGGCGGAGTCAGGCGTGCCCCTTTTTTCTTTTTGTGGCGTCTGGATATGATTTTTTTGTCCTTGAGGAAACCGATAATTCTTGATTTTGTTTTTCCGACTATTCCTTTTATGCGGTTTTTCGCGTTTTTGTTGAAGTTTACAAACAAAAGTGCTGCAACGAGTAAAAGGATGATAAGCACGGTAAAAATAGTTACGATTACTGTTATAAATGTTGTAATCCCGGTTTTTTCGTGCACAGTGATGTTTTCAAGCCAGAGTCCGTACTCGCCTGCTTCAACGCTTTCCGAGGATGGCTTGTAAAGCAGTTTCAGTAAGCCGAGTTTGCCGTCTGTTGCTTTAACGTAATCGGATATTTTAAAGGTGAGCTCGCTTTTTTCGTTTGAAGTGATCTGAACTATACCTTCAAACGAGTGCGAAAGCCTGCCGCTGTTGTTGTCAAGCCTGAGCATAACGGTGACAGTCTGCGCTGTCGGAGTAACCGGTTTGAATGAAACGGTTATATATTCTGCTCGTTCAAGGTCAATATCCGAAAGATCTCTTGAAATACCCGAATATGTTTTGGTCGAGCTAAGCTTTTGAGAAGAGTACAGCTGCGAGGTGTATTCATTTTCGCTTACAGGACGAAGCTCAACGTATGACGAACTGTCGGACGGGTAGAAGTTTAACAGCTCTCCGCCTGTGAGATCGAAGAGAGTACGCTCTTTAAAAATGGGGCGGATATCCGATTTGAGTACCGGAACAGCCTCTGTTATTGATTTTTTCGCAACCGGCTCATAGTCGCCTGCATATTTTTCAAAAAGCTCGTCTCCGCAGAATGCGCGCGCCATATCAAGACCGACGGAGAATTTTGCGGTGTCGGCATTTCTGAATATTTCATAGATGGATTTTTTGTTTTCGGGGCTTAGCGGAGTTACCGCGTTTGAAGTCCACAGACCGAGATGTACCGGTTCTGCAGGATAGTCCACGTGGCGGTAGTATATAAATGCGTCGATATCTTTATTCTGGTCGGCGATAGCGTATGCAAGTGCATAAGCACCTGCCTGACAGTCGTTGTTACGTGCGTCGTCGTAGTTGCCGTTTATACCGAATTCGCTGATAATGATATTGCGCACGTCTCCATTATACAAGAGAGGCTCGTTTTTCATAAACTCACTTAAAACGTCAAGGTTTTTCATAGTGAGATACGGGGTGTCGGGCGTGTGTGTGGCATTTTCGTCAAGCCAGAACTCGGTGTTTGCAGGATCTGATGCGTAAGGGTTGATAGCAAGCGCCCAGTCGATATCGCCGCCGGCTTTTATATTTTGGGCAAAGGTATCAAGAAAGCTTTTTGCTCCGAAATCGCTTGTTGCTTCATCTGCACTGAAAAGATTTGATACTGATATAAATACTCTTCCGTTTGCAAATTTGCTTTTTAGTGCGCTGTGAAGTATACGGTATGCGTTTTCATAATAGCGGACATAGTCTTCAAAGCCTATGTCGCCTGCGTGATTCCACATACCCGTGGTGTTTACCTCGTAGCCGAGAATATATCCGGGAACGAAGCCGTTTTCGGCGTTTTCCGACGAGTATCTTTCAGTCATAAATTCGCTGAAGGCGATGAAATATCTTGAAGAGGGAACGGTTGTTGTATTGATGGCAAAAAGGGACGCGGAGCTCTGGTCGTTTCCGAGATACAAGAAGTCCAAATCACCCGATTCGCTTTTTCCCATAACTATATTGAAATAAACGTTCATTCCGGCTTCGGTAAGGCTTTTTACTCTGTGGTCAAGTGCTGAAAGTCTATCCTTGTAGAAGTAGAAGGTCTGCCCAAGGCAAGTATAAGCAATGGCGTCGTCGCTCTGATTTGGAGCCATATATTCATCGATTTCTATACTTATGATTGTATGCGCACTTCCTAAATACTGTGCGTCCGAAGTTATCTGCGCGCAAAGGCCTTTTTTTGTGGCGCGCTCAGGATACGGCATATCGTTTGAAGAAAGTATTCCGGGGTTTTCCACATATTTTCTGTTTGATATGGGAGTATATGTACCGTCTTCGTTTTTTGTTGCAAGTACAAATGAAGAGTATATCATTCTCTTGTTAAAATCTATTTCTTTTGAAAGAGATTCACTCGCATACGTTTGCATTATCGGCACAAGCGAGTTTAAATTGCCGATATTATCGCTTGGCAAAAGCTCAAAGACGAAAATAGCAGAGTCCTTGTTTTCTTGAACAAACTCTTTGTCAAGACTTGCCGAAACGGTGATGTATTCAAGCTCAGAATCGATTTTGACTGAATCGATAGTACACGCCAACGTGTCTGCGGACGCTGAAATAAACAGCGCCGGGAATAGTATCAGAAGTATAACAGATATAATTGCAATCTTTTGAAAGCTTTTTTGCATAAATGCCCGCTCCTTATGATTTATATACTTGAAAGACGTATTTTCGTATTATTTTAAACAATTATACTATAATAATATGAACATTTCAAATACAAACAAAAAAGCCTTCCCCGGTTGGGGAAGGATATACTAATGTACACATTTTTGGCAAGCACTATAAACACGGGAAGCGCTGTCAAATGTGGCTTCAACAGCGTTTTTGCCCGCGCAGGTTGATTTGTAATGATATCTTTCGCCGTACGGAGCGATGTATACCATTTTGAGCGCTTCTGACAAAGTTTCTTCTTCGGACGTTCTCGTTTCTTCTGCAAAATAATCGGTTGTTTGAGATGAAGTACTCTGTGATGTTTTTGTTTCATAATAAACATTTCCGATGTTTGCTATGATGATTGCTATATATCCCAGAACAAGACATAGAATTATTATATTTTCAAAGTTGGAATTATTGTTATTATTCATGTTGCTTCTCAACAGCTTTTTATTATTTGTCGTTTGTAATGAATTCAAAATTATCAAAAGCAAATCGGAGAGCTTTATTGATTAGTTCATTTCTTGAACGACCGCTTTTTCGCGCAATTTCCTCTATGCGGTTATTTAAATCTGTTTCTATTCTAATGGTAAAAGTAACCGATTTTTCTTCTTTCGGCGTGATGATAAATTTTCCTGTGTTAACATTCATACGAGCCACCTCATATAAACATTATACAACTTTTTACTAAATAACATAAGAGTACAATTTGTGGTACTAAAGCGAACATAAATTGTGATTATATTCGGTGCGCAGTGTAATAAAAAAGACGGAGGTATGAAAATCATATCTCCGTCTTAAATTTTGGATAGAAAAAGCCTCCCTCTCAGAGGGAGGTGGCACGCCGAATGGCGTGACGGAAGGAGTCTTTATTCTTAACTCCCTCAGTCTCGCTTTGCTCGACAGCTCCCTCCGGGAGGGAGCCTTTTATTCTTCCATTACCTTTTCAATTTCACAAACGTAGACGTAGTGGTAATCGTTTGTCGGATATACTTTTTCAGGGAGAGTTTTGTCGATAAACTCATCCTTGTCAAGCTGTGTCTTATAAAGCTTTTTAACTTTCATAACAAGCTTTGCACCTTCAAAATATACCGTGCCGTCAAGTTCTGTCGGTATAAGCCCCGCTTCGCTTATCTTGTCACAGTCTCTGCCGCTTTTTCTGCCGCAGAGCGTGAGCGCTTCACGGTAGCTTTCGGGATAAAAACTCAATGTAAACGACTCACAGTCTTCCGTAAACTCGTATGTGTAACGCTGAGGTCTTATGAAAACAAAACATACCTCTTTGTTCCACAGCACGCCGAGTCCGCCCCAGCTTGCCGTCATCGTATTTATGCTTCCGTCAGCCTTTTTTGCGGTAATAAGCATCCAGTCAGAGCCTATAAGCGAAAAAGTGTTAGCCCCTATTTCTGTCGGTTTTATCTCTTTCATCACAGTTTTCCTTTCGTGTTCTCTTTTTCATTATTTTATTCGCAGTGTTTGCTTTTAATGTTTTATCAGCCTGTACAGATTCTTTTCAAGTAAAACACCGTTGCGAACACTCGTGCCTTGTGCATACGTATCTTCAACAACAGCTTTAATAAATCCGGCAGCCTTATCAGCACTTTCCGTAAAGCTTTCGCCTTGCATAATTGCGCCAAGCAGTACGCTTGCAAAGATGTCGCCCGTTCCGGGGTAGCTTGTGCCGACGTGCTCGCGCACAATGAAGTCAAAGCCTGCCTGCGATTTTATCGCTGTGCCTATAAACTCGCCTTTTTCACTTCTGTATTCGATGCCGGTTATCGCTATGTACGGATTTTGAAACTTTTCATACAGGCGCTCGCAGAGCTCTTTTGCAAAGCTTATCGCTTCATCCTCTGACATATCCGACGTGTCAGAAAAGTCTTCGCCAAGCAAAAATACCGCTTCGGTAAGGTTTGGTGTAATAAGGTCGGCAAGATGGCAAAGCTCGCTCATTCTCTCTTTCATCTCGTGAGTATACGTCTGATAAAGCTTGCCGTCATCTCCCATTACGGGGTCAACGCATATGAATGCATTCTCCGATTCTTTTATTATGCCGGCTACCGTGTCAATCTGAGAGGCGCTTCCCAAAAATCCCGAGTAGACAGCATCAAAACGGGCGTCCGATTTTATCATATGTTCGAAATTTTTATGCATAGTGTCGGACAGGTCAACGAAGTTCATGCCTTCAAAACCGCCCGTATGAGTTGAAAGAAGTGCTGTCGGCAGTGGTGTTACCTGATGTTCTAACGCAGAGAGGGTGGGAATAACCACAGTCAGCGCGCATCTGCCAAAGCATGACAGATCGTGTATTGCGAGTATGTTTTTCATTGAAATACCGCTTTCGGAATATAATTAAAATTTTTACTTGCTTGTATGAGTCGATTATATACCATCACACGGTAAAAGTCAATATTTTTCATAATCAGACACCTTCGTGCATATATTGTTAGAAAAACATTCCTCTGGGAGAAGCAGCTATGAAACGAAGAATAAAATCGGCACTCTTGTGTACAGCGTTGACGCTTGTATCGCTCGCTGTGATGAGATTCGGCAACGACGAAGGGCATCTGCCCGCCGCTGACTATACAGATTCTGCCCAAGCGGTATTTTTTATGTTCGATGAAAACGAAGTCGCAGCTTCAGCTATAAGCTACGCGTCGGCAAACAATATTTTCTATCTGCAGACACAAGCAGAAGCTGAAAGAGAACTTTCAAAAGAGACTTTGACTATAGAGTCCGCGGCGTCGCGTATCCTTCCGCCTATAGTTACGCCGCCCGATTCTGAGGTCGAGGTGTTTGGTGAAAACTCTTGAGTATTTGCTTCCCGCCGTCGTCGCAGTCTTAGTACATGAGCTTGGACACCTTTTTATGATGTCTTTGCTCGGCGTGAGATTTTTAAGCGGCAGAAGCTCTTTCTGGGGCATTAAAATCAAAGCCGATTATACTAAAAGCTCGTATGCCAAAGAGCTTCTTGTCAGCGCCTTTGGTATATTTGCGAATTTCTTGTGTACATACGTGTTTTTTGTGTGCGGTGCAAACGAATATGCGTATGCGTCGCTTGCTTACGGAATCTTTAATCTGCTGCCCGCGCATTTTCTTGACGGCGGAGATATAGTGCGCACGGTTATGTTGATGTCAAAAGCGGACGAAAGAGCAGTTTACAGTATAAGCAGGATACTTAGTATAGGCGTTACTGTGATATTGTGGATAGCGGCGGTGTATTTTGCCGTAAGAATTGGAAACATAACGCTTCTTATAACGGTTTTTTATATGATGTTTGTATGCTTTTTTGATGAAAAGACTTGACTCAAACTTCAAAATGCAATAAAATTATATATGTTCAGGGAAATAATTCCTGTAAATTTTTGTTTTGAAAGAGTTTAGTAATGATATATAAGGAAGTGTTTGAAAGATCAAGATTTTCCGTTATGCGCGAAGCCGTATGCGCCGCGAAGTATGACGGAAAGCTTTTGTATAAAAATCACTCTTTTAAAGAACTTTGCAGAGGATACGCCTGCGATTTTGTGAATATTGAAAACGAGCCTGAGGCAGACAATATCGGAAGGGACAAGTTAAAGCTTGGCAGAAATTTTCGTGAGTTTGATCTTGCAAAAATTGACCTTTTCGGAGAAAAGCTTGTAATATGTACCGACTGTAAGCTTCACAGCGATAACTTTCCGCTTGTGCAGAGCGAGCATTTGTATACCGGGCTTGACACGTTGAGCTCACGCATACTCATTCCCGTGTTCGGCGGAAGGGTAATAAAGCTTTCGGCACGGGGCAAAGACAAGAACGATATAGCAGACTTGATGTCTGATTATGAAGTCGGATATTTCTGTATCGACACACTTGTAACAAGTGCAGTCAGATCGTTCAAGAAAAAGATGTCTTTGCACGGATACCGGATAGACACGGATATATTATCGGCAGGCAATCCCGTTTGCAACGTAAATATGTTTGATTTTATTCTTGTGCTTGAAATGCTCATGCTTGTTATGACAGACTTGTCAGGAGAGCGCACGGCGTCAATTTCCGTGTCGCAAAGGGAAGATATGAGCAGTGTGATCATAGAAGTTTTGCGCGATAACACTTTCAAAAGCGGACGGATAAGCCCCGAGAAGCTTTTTGATAATAATGCACAGGCGAAAAAGGCAGTAAAGTCGCTTGTGGAGTTTTGCTCGCTTTATTCGTGGAATCTTGTGGCGAGAGTGGATGCAAAGCGTTTATCTGTTGCTTTTTCATTTCCGATATGCAACCACGTCAAGAGTAAATTCAGAAATGAGACAGACAAGAGCTGTGAAAGAGCAGTAGAGCAGGTTTCTGCAGTGCTTTATGAAGATTTCAAGCTTGTTTTGGGATGAAAGAAAAACCGCTGACGCATCAGCGGTTTTGTTTTATTTTAACAGCTCTTCAAGAGTGAGGCTGACACCGATAAATCTGCGTGCGGCTTCAAGCTTTGAAGTGAGCGCCGAAGTGCCCGTGTCTGCAGACTTTTTTACAGCACGGATAAGAAGATTTTTCGGCGTGTCGTCGGGGGTGACAAGCTCTATTAAGTTAACCGAGTAGTTGTACGCTTCAAGCGTTTTTGCACGAAGCGAATCTGTAAGATTTTCGCAAAGCTTCTGCGCGCTCATCGAGTGAGCGAGCACAAAAGCGAGGTTTTCACGCAAGGGCGCTGACATATCTTTTACTTTTGAAAAAAGCTCGTGGTGGCAGCAGGGCGTGGAGAGAATGATTTTAGCACCGAGCTTTATTGCGTGCGCAAGAACGATATCAGTCGCAACGTCGCACGCGTGAAGCGATACTACCATATCGGGCGTTGATGCAAAACCGAGAGATGCGATGTCGCCGCAAACAAAACGAAGGCCACTCATGTGGGAGGCACAGGCAACTTCGTTGCAGTATTCTACAACGTCGCGCTTGAGGTCGGCGCCTATCATTTCAACCTCGAGTCCGAGTATCTTTTCAAGATAAAAGTAAAGCGCAAACGAAAGATAGCTTTTGCCGCAGCACAAATCATAAACGAGTATGCGGCGGTTTTTACAGATTTCCTGCGACATATCGCTGACTATTTCCAAAAACCTATTTATCTGCCTGTATTTAGCCTGCATTTTGTCGTGTATTCTGCCGCTTTTGTCGGTGATACCAAGTTTGTATAAAAAGGTTTCGCCGAGATGTGGATCAAGTATATACTGCTTTTGGCGGTTGTGAGACAGGGCAGCGACCTTTACGCCGCTATCTTTTATTTTGTTCCCTATATATACAGCACCCGATTTGGATATTTTTATTTCACATTCTCCGCCGGTTGTAAGGATATTTGTCTGCATAAAATCGACAAGCGCCATTTTTGCAAGCGTTTCGTGGGCTTCGCTGACAGATATGTTTTTGTGCATAGCTTTATTATCAGAGGTAAAGCTTTCAAGCTGGAAAAAATCGCCGTTTTTGCCACACAGTATCATAGCAGTACATTTTATAATGCTCTTGTCACGTGATTTAGAGAAAACAATCTTTTTAAGAGATTTGCTTTCAGTAACTTTTTTGATTATTTCGCTTATCTGATTAAGATTATTATCCATAAATTTCTCCGGACGTTATATCGTTACAGTAATATATTATCATAGAGCGTGAGAAAAATCAATATTTTGTATAAACTGCGTATTGACAATTATATATATTATGGTATACTTATACATAAAGAGGTGACAAAAAATGACAGTAACACATGACTTCCACTTTCACACATTTTATTCTAATGACGCCGACAAGACGGCGACTATCGAAAACTATGTAAAGGTGGCAAAAGAGATCGGATATAAAAAGCTCGGTGTAACCGAGCATTTCTGGGACGGTAAAATAGAGGGCGCATTTGACTTTTACAAGCCCCTTAATTATGAACATATTTCTCAGGTAAAAGCTGACATAGACAATTTTAACAGCGATGAAGTGAAATTGTATTTCGGTGCTGAGGTTGAGTATAATCCCCTGACAAAAGCGCCTGCCATAACAGAAGAAACGGCAGAAAAATTCGACTTTATAATCGTGCCGCATTCGCACGTTCACGAAACCTGCCCTGAGATGTACACAAAAACACCCGAAAAGCATCTCGAGTATTTGCTTGATGTGTATGACAATATCATAGATAGCGATGTCAGCAAATACATACTTTCGATGGCGCATCCATTTGAACTTGTAAGATGCCCGTATTCAAACGATATACTTATAGACATGGCATCTGACGACACGTTTAAGAGAATGTTTGAAAAAACGGCAAAAAAGGATATAGCTGTTGAAATTAATGCAGGAGCGATATATTGGGGCAAAACAGACGCAGATGTTGAAAAATCCTCGCGGATAAGAATGTTTAAGCTGGCAAAAGAGGCAGGCTGCAAATTTACGTTCGGAAGTGACGCACATTTCTGGCTCGACATAAAGAGAAAAGAGCAGAATGAATTTCTTGCAGATCTTGTCGGGCTTACTGAAGACGACATTGCACCGTTTGTACGATAATTAAAAGAAAAAAGTATTGACAACAGGGAAATTATGTGATATAATCGGACTCGGTATGGCATACGAAAGTATGCTCTCCTTACCGTGTGCAAATTTTAAAGAAGTGGAAGCACACGGTCTTAAAGTCCACAAGGAGGTGTAAAAATGGCTAACATCATTTCATCCTATGAAACCATGTTTATCGTTGATATGACTCACGGCGAAGAAGCAGTTAAGGCAACTGTTGCAAAGTTCACTGAGCTTATCGCGAAGAACGGTACTGTTGAGGAGGTTAACGAGTGGGGAAGCCGTAAGCTTGCTTACCCGATCAACGACCTTAACGAAGGCTACTATGTAGTAGTTAACTTCAAAAGTGCTCCCAGTTTCCCGGCTGAGCTTGAGCGTATCTTCGGTATTACTGAAGGCATTATGCGTTCTGTAGTTATCAAGCTCGACGAAAAGATGCTCGCAAAGAAGGCTGCAAACGCTGCAAGCGCTGCTGCAAAGGCTGCAGAAGCAGTTGAAGAAGCTAAGGCTGAAGAAGCTGCTGCAGACGCAGAATAATCGCGAGGGGAAACAAAGGAACATTAAAGACAAGGAGCGTACGCTATGGCTAACTTTAATCTCAACAAGATAACACTCGGCGGCAGACTTACTGCCGACCCTGAACTCAGACAGACTAACTCCGGCGTAATGGTAACATCTGTAGGTCTTGCCGTGAACAGAAGATACGCAAACCGCGACGATGCTCAGGCACAGCAGACAGACTTTTTCAACCTCGTCGCTTGGCGTGGTATGGCAGAGTTCATATCCAAGTATTTTCGCAAGGGATCGTCTATCTGCGTAGTAGGCTCTGTTCAGGTCAGAAACTGGACTGACGCGCAGAACAATAAGCGTACATCTGTAGATGTACAGGTTGACGAAGCGTATTTTGTAGACAGCAAGTCCGATTCGTCATATAGCGCCGGCTCAGACGTTCCTTATTCTTCGGCTCCCGACTCCAAGTTTGAAGTAGTTCCGGACGAAGAAGATCTTCCGTTCTGATTTAGTGAACGGTTAAAATTAAAACAGGAGGTTTCATCTAATGGATAACGTAAGAGAAAACAGAGATGCTCAGAAGCCTTTCCGTGCCAAGGGCAAGAGAAAGAAAGTCTGCATCTTCTGTGCTGATAAGATTGATTACAT
>JAZNQU010000041.1:0-3954 GCA_045590315.1 Eubacteriales bacterium | reverse complement strand
CGGTGCTTACGTAACCCACCTGACCGAAGGGTCAAAATTTGAAAACAACGATGTATACAACAACGTGACTATCCACGTTGGCGGAAGTACAGGTAACACAAGATTTATACATAAGGATACCTACAACTTCCACGACAATATATACATCATTGAAGTCGGCAAGAGATACGCAACGTTTGATCCCTGGGCAAGTGCGCCTTCATACTGGTACAACAAACCTACTCTCGAAGCAATTACAAAAATGGGATACGATCCCGGTTCCAAGTTCTATTATTTAGACCAACAGGATCTGCTTGAAATGTACAAAACCGCAATCCCGGACAACGGTGTCGGCGTATTTGAAGATATTGCGGACAATTTCTGGGGCAGAGATTCTGTTGACTACGTTGCACTCAAGGGACTTTTCAATGGTGTAACACCCACAACATTCTCTCCCGACGGTCAGATGACACGTGCTATGCTTGTAACGGTACTTGCAAGGCTCGCAGGCAACACGGACAAGGGCACAAGCACTTATACAGACGCAAACCAGAACGCATGGTATGCTCCGGGTGTAGCGTGGGCAGAAAAGAACGGTATCGTTAACGCAGGCGGCAAATTCAGACCTGATGAAAACGCAACACGTGAAGAAATGGCCGACATGCTTTACAGATACGCGAAAATGTGCTATAAAGAGGGCACACTCGACGGCGCTCCCGAGTTCTCAGATTATACAAATATTACATCTGCCTATGCTGACGGCGTTAAGTTCTGCACAAAGAACGGTATTATCGGCGGATATCCGGACGGCACGGTAGGTCCTAAAAAGAGTGCAACACGTACAGAAGTTGCAACGATGATAATGCGTTTTGTATCATATCTTGCCAAGGCAGAAAGCGACTCGTCAAGAGTGCTTTCAAAGGAAACGGATGCCATCGTACTCAAGGGTGACGCTCTCAAGAATGTTCTTGACAACAAGCTCGTTAGAGGCACACTTGAAGCAGACGGGAGCGTAAAATTTGTTCCCTTTGCTGAAAGCGGCTCGCCCTCGATAAGCCTTATGCACGTTTATAACCCGAATATCGACATGTTCAGAAATCCCTACGTTGTAATTAAATACAAGTGCGACGTTGATAGGGCCTCGATAACGGCAAAGCTCGTTGCTGACGGATCAAACGTTGAAGCCCGTTCATTCTCCGACAACAACTCCATGCTTATTGATATGTCAAGCTATACAAGCATCGTTGAGAAAAGCACGTACAAAAATGAAATGATAATCAGGATCACACCCTGGGGTGCTTCCACGGTAAAGCTTGATTTAACCGATTATTTCACTATTGAAGAAATAGTATTCTTTGATAATATTTCCGCAGCCAAGGCTTACGCCGGCTGATAAAAGAACAAAAAAGACTTGTCTTTGCGACAAGTCTTTTTTGTTTATGAAAGTTCAAACCAGAAGACGCTGCCCTTTCCATTTTCACTTGATACACCGTAATTTGCACCGTGTAAAACAAGTATGTTTTTGACTATGGAAAGACCAAGCCCCGAACCTACGTTTGCCCGCTTGTGCACACGGTCGACCTTATAATATCTGTCCCAGATATACGGCAAATCTTCTTTTGCTATTCCCTCTCCTGAGTCAATGATTTCTATCTTCACTGAGTTTCTCTCAGGGGAAACAGTTTGCCGTACTATTACTCGTTTATCTTCTCCGGTATGATTTATAGCATTTGCGATAAGATTATAAATCACTTGTAATATGCGGCTTTCATCAGCATATACAATTGCATCGTGGTCACATATAAATTCTATTTTATAGCCTTCTGTGGCACTCATACGTCCTACACGCTCTATGACCGATTCTATTCTTTCGGTAAGACTGAATTCGCTCATTTTAAGGCTCTCTATATCAGCACCAAGCTTTGATAAATCCATAACATCACTTACAAGATTTGACAGTCGGTTAGACTCATCAAGTATTATGCGAAGATTGTCAGATGTCATCTCACCCGGTATGTCACGCATCATTTCAGCATATCCCGATATCATTGTAAGCGGGGTACGAAGGTCGTGCGATATATTTGCAACAAGCTCTTTCTGCAGCTTATCGGTTTTTGAAAGCTCACTTGCGGCGAAGTTCAGCGTCTGGGCAAGCTCGGAGCTCTCCTTGTATCCTCCGGATATAAAATCCACGTCATAGTCGCCGTGAGCAAGCTTAACTGCCTGCTTTGACATTTGTGTAATCGGCGCGCAGATATGCCGTGCCATTACGTATGAAAAAATAAGGGAGCATATAAGAAGAATAATAACAATAATTATAAGTTCAGATTCAAGCGTTTTCTTTGTTGCGGTAACGGGTGTTGTAGTCGTATTCAAAAAAACGACCATGTCTTCACCGGTAAGACTGCTTTTTTCGACAACTGTCAGCATAAGGCTTTCGCCCATACCCTCGTCACTCTCGGGAACTTTACCCTCAAATTTGGATGGGTCATACCCGTGGTTATTAAATGTGCCTCTCGGGAGCACAAGAAAATCCCTGCCACCGTTTTTCTGAGCATCATAATAGTGCTTAAAAAGAATATCCCCGGGAATTTTATGAAGCATACAGGCTGTGTCAATATGAGAGTTGGCAATTTTTTCTCCGCTTTCTCTGTAGATACTTATACACATCTCGTTCTCTAAAGATATTCTCGATATAAGCGTTTCTATGTCCTCATTATCAATATTACGGCAAATGCTTACAGCACTTTTTGTTAACTGAGCTCGCTTTACCGTCTGATAAACCTCTTCCAAAAAAGCCACCTGAAACAGCCATAACAGCACTATAATAACAGCAGAAAACAGCGACATATAACCTATTATACGCCATTTGAGTCCGGGTGTCTTAAGTTTGAATTCACGGTGTTTCAAAACGATACCCCACTCCTCTGAGAGTTACTATATATTTACTGTACGGTCCAAGACTTTTACGCAAAAGCTTTATATGTGTGCCAAGAGTTCTGTCATCACCGAAAAAGTCATATCCCCACACATCGCTTATAAGCTTTTCGCGCGAAAGAGCAATATTGCGGTTGCGAAGTAAGTAAAAGAATAGCTCATATTCCTTAGGCGACATTTCTGCACGCTTGCCGTCAACATACACGATACGTGCCGTCAGGTCAACCTTCAGTCCCTCTATTTCGATAATCTCGTTCTTCTGCGCTGTCTCAATGCCTTGCGATTTTTTGCTTCTGTTCATAATTGCGCTGATACGAAGCATTAGCTCACGCGGTGAAAAGGGCTTGACAACGTAATCGTCAACGCCTATCTCGAAGCTGTTTATCTTATCGTATTCCTCTGCGCGCGCAGAAAGCATAATAATCGGCACATTTGAAAATTTGCGTATCTCGCGGCATGCGGAAAAGCCGTCGAGCTCGGGCATCATTATATCCATAATTATTATATCAAACGAGTCGCGTCGGCACAGATCGATCGCTTCCAAGCCGTTTTTTGCCTCAAATACGGTGTGACCTTCAAAGTATGCGTATTTTTTTATCAGTGTGCGGATGTGCGCTTCATCATCCACTACAAGAATTTTGTACATCGTTTTTTGTACTCCTTGCCGTTTATTAACAATGCTGTGCGGAAAGACCGCACAGCATCATTATACAATATATCAAATATTTTTTCAAGTGGCTGTTGCCTATTAGTTCTGAGTGGTAATGGTGTTTTCCGCAGAGTCGATCAGCGTGACGACGACGTCAACGATCTTGTTCTTACGGGAAACCGTAACGGTAACAGTATCTCCTACCTTGTGCTCGCTGATGATGGACTTGATGTCGGAGGAGGAGCTTACGGAATTGCCGTCGATTGCAATGATCCTGTCGCCCGACTTGAACTCTTCGTTCAGAGCTTTCTGAATGTATACGCCGTAGTCGCTTACACCGTACATATATCTCTGGTAATCGGTGGTAACTTCAATTATGGAAATACCGA
>JAZNQU010000040.1:0-13813 GCA_045590315.1 Eubacteriales bacterium | reverse complement strand
TGCAGCTCTTGCGTACCTTATGTTCAACCTCTTTACTCCCCCGTGTTTTGCGGCCATCGGCGCTATGAACGCGGAAATGAAGAGCGCAAAGTGGCTCTGGGGCGGTATCGCGCTTCAGCTTGGCGTCGGTTTTTCGGTAGGCTATCTCGTGTATCAGATAGGCACTTTAATTACAACTGGAACTGTTGGAGCCGGCTTCTTCCACGGACTTATCGCAATTATGGTTATGGCTTCGATAGTAGTTTATCTGTGTGTTGATACAAGCGAAAAGCTTAAAGCAGAGAAAGCACAGAAAAACACAAAATTAAAAGAAACGGTAAATAAGTAATATGACAGATTTTATTATTGTTGCAATTATTGTCCTCATCTTCGGACTTGCCGGACTTTATGTGTACAAAGCAAAGAAAAGCGGCAAAAAATGTATCGGCTGCCCGGACAGTGGCACTTGCAAGTCAAAGGGCTGCAACTGCGGCTGCGGCGGCAATAATGAATAAAAAGAAAGCGACCTTCAGATGAAGGTCGCTTGTTTTATCAAAGCATTATTATTTTCTCGGCTATGGATACAACTAACGGTATCGTTGCTACAGAAAGAATCGAGGTCACGCCGACCAGATGCGCCGCGTATTCGGGGGCAATATCATATATCTCTCCAAACATTACCGAGTTAGTTGCGCAGGGAAGCGCGGTCATCGTTACTATAAACAACGTCAATATTTCGCCAACTCCCAAAAGCTTGCATATGAGTGCAAACATCAGCGGAAATACCACGAGCTTAACAGCGCTTGCCGCGTATTTTTTAGCACCGGTAAAGAGAACTTTGAGCGGGTGAAGAGCTATGAGCCCGCCGATTATCAGCTGTGATACGGGGGTGCAGAGCGAACCGAGATAGTTAAACGAGCTTGTGATAAAATCGGGAAGCGTAAAATAGGGCTTGAGCATATAAAACGCGATACCTATAAAGCAGGGTATCATTCCGTAGTTAAGAATAAGGCTTTTCGGACTTATTTTGATGTCGTCTCTGCCGCGGGCAAATACGATCATTCCGTAGCTCCATACGAAAAGCTGGAAGGGTATCTGATAAAACGCGCCGTAGAAAAGTCCTGTGTCACCGAGAAGCGCACCTACAACCGGCAGACCTAAAAATCCGCAGTTTGCAAATACAAGCGAGAATTTTGTTATT
The DNA here is from genome assembly GCA_045590315.1 of Eubacteriales bacterium. Classification (GTDB taxonomy): domain Bacteria; phylum Bacillota; class Clostridia; order Oscillospirales; family CAG-272; genus UBA4717. The sequence continues at coordinate 12,633 of JAZNQU010000040.1, read as the reverse complement.
TTCGCTTCGTTTGTATCCTTGATATGACTTGAATATATAACGGCTATAAGCGCCATAACACCATGGCAGACTATGCCGATACCTATAACAATAAAGCCGGAAACAAGCTTTTCGCGAGAGTATTCGGTGCCGATCATTGCCGCGATTATAAGAAAAGGCTGACCGATTTTAATGATGAGCGTTGAAAGCTTTTTTGAAAAAGCACCATCGATTATTCCGATTTTACGCGCAATATATCCTGCGGCGCATATAAGGAACATCGTAAGCATCATCTCAAGTAATATTTTTGACATATACATACCTCCGCAGCCTATTTTCTTATGCTGTCGTATACTTCCTTTATCGTTTTCATGTCTTTTAGCATATCTGCTTTTTTTGCCGAGTCTCGCAAAAGTGCGGACGGGTGATAAACGGCGCACATTTTAAATGAAGGGGTGTCAAACCACTTGCCGTGCTCCGCGGTGATCCTGAAATCGGGCTTTATAAGCCTTTTTGCCGCCACTCTGCCGAGGCATACGATAATTTTCGGCTTGATTGCGCGCACCTGCTCACGCAGATATGTAATGCACGCGTCCTCCTCTTCGGGAAGCGGATCGCGGTTTTTCGGCGGTCTGCATTTCAGTATGTTTGCGATATACACCTCGTCGCGGTCTATACCGACGTATTCAAGATATTTGTCAAAAAGCTTGCCGGCAGGGCCGACGAAAGGAATACCGCTTTCATCCTCTTTTTCGCCGGGCGCTTCGCCCACAAACATTAAGTCGGCAGTCTCATTTCCGCAGCCGAAAACTGTGTTCGTTTTACTCTTATATAGCTCGCACGCGGTGCAGCTTTGACATTTTTCAAGTGTTTGAGAAAGCATAATAACGTCCTTTATTATTTCCGTTTTTATAATTATAATGCAAGTGCCTCCACAGCGTTTTCGCGTATCAGCACATCACCGTGCTCGAAAATATACGCTTCGGTTATTTTGTCATCAAGCCTTTTGCCGAAGTCGCAAAGAGGCGTCAGCTCATCATGGCGGCCTTTAGGCTTTATTTCGGTTTCAAGGAAGAGAAAATACGTGCTTTTGTAGAGATACAAGCTGCTTGACTTGTTGTACCCGGTTGTTTTTAGTATGCGGCAGGCATCAATCGTATCCGTTAATCTCTCAAAAGAGAATATAACCTTTTCAAACCACCGTTTTATTGTTATACTTGTCTGGGCTCTTGCAGAGTCGTACTTTTCGTTGCTTTTCTGTTTAGAGTCTTTGTTTAATCTCGTTATGTAAACCTCGCATCCGCCGTCTCTTGACGGGTAGACCTGCAGTATCGTTTTGGAAGAGAGGGTGTCAAATCCCGTGCGAGCCTTTATATCACTCAGGACCTCGCCGAATGCCTCCTTTATCGCGCTTCCGGTGTGCCCGAGAGAATACATATGTATATTGTATTTGGTCATGTCCTCGCGTGTAAGCATAATTTTTATTTTCTCGGAGTTGATCATAATAAGCTCCAAAATATCACCGTCCGTTCGATAAAATGAATACACTATCATTATAAGCGAACAGGGGGTGCTTTGTCACCTTTAAATTAACGCCAAAACGGGCAATATACGGAAAGAGAGCGCACTATTGCCCGACTTTTTCCGGCTTTGCCGCAAATTTGCTTATACCGGGGGTTTTTAATTGGTGCAATTGTGTTGACACGGGGGAAAAATAATGTTAAAATGATATAAAATAAGGTTTATTTTACTTCGTCGGATTTGTCTGAGTCTAAAAACTTTATCGCGCGTTCTATGCTGTCCTTGGAGTTTCCCCAGGGCTCGTCCTCGTAGCGGTAATCAAACTTCTTGATGAAATGCTTTATATCGCCGCGCAGAGAGTCGAAATAGTTAAAGGTGATATTCGACGCGTCCTCGTAAAAATCGACGTACAGCTTCTTTTGCATCTTTGCTTTTGCAAGAGATATAAGCTTGTTGAAATGCACGATGCAGAAATAGGGCTGAGCACGGAATTTGTTTTTAAAATCGGTGTCTGTTTCATATAACAACAGCGTAGTCTCGAACATTTTCGTGAGAGAAAAGTCAATCTTTTCGCATATGTAGCAGCTGTTGTTTAACGCATCTATACGGCGTCTTGCGTTTTCTCCCGGGAATAGGTTTAAAAACTTTTTGTCAACGTCGTCCCTCAATTCGTCAAGGTGACTTTCGAGCATGAGAGCAAGTCCTAAACGATTCTTGCGGTTGAACATCATACTATAGTGGTCGCCGCAAAAGCCGAGCTTGTTTGTCTTCATTCGCACGTCGGGCTCCATCATTGACGCGCCGAGAATAAGCTCAAGATAATCGTTTTGCAGCTTCTTGTAAAGTGTGCAGAAAGGGCAGCCGCATTCGGGCGCCTCAAGCGACTTGTCAAACGCTTCATTGACGGGAATTGTATAAATCTGTTCCATAGTTTTTTCCTTTTCTCGTGATGTTAAAAATATTATATAACAAATTATTTTAATTTGCAACAGTAATCGCAGATTTTGAGGTTGAAATGAGCACTTGTACACACGAAAACTACAGAATTTACAAAACGAGTGTTCGCACTTTCCCCGCCATCAGGCTTACAGGACTTGCTGATTTTGATATCTCACAGATTTTTGACTGCGGTCAGTGCTTCCGCTTTATGCCTTTAGGTAATGACCCGTATCACATCGGCGGCGTTGCTTTCGGAAGATATATTGAGCTTGTGCAAAAGGGCGACGAGCTTTTAATTATAAATTCAGATATCGACGATTTTGAAAATATATGGAAGCGTTTTTTAAGCCTTGATGTTGATTATGCGGATATAAAAAAACAGTTAGTTGACGCCTTTGAAAAGCAGGGCGACGACAGAGTTTTCGCCGAGGCGGTAAAGCTTGGCGGCGGAATAAGACTGTTAAGACAGGATAAATGGGAGTGCCTTTGCTCGTTTATAATATCGCAGAACAATAACATACCGCGCATACGCAAAATTATCGGCGCAATGTGCGAAAAATACGGCGAGCCTGTAGAGTTTGATTCCAAAATCCATTACAGCTTTCCTACAGCCGAAGCCCTGTTAAACGCCGGTGTTGACGGCATTTTTGCCCTCGGCACGGGCTTTCGTGCAAAGTACATATACGACGCGGCACGCGCACTTGTTAGCGGAGAGATAGATCTCGAAGCGCTTGCAAAGATTGACACGGCAGACGCAGAGCACAAGTTATGTAAGATAAAGGGCGTCGGTCCGAAGGTCGCCGCCTGTGCGCTTTTGTTTTCACTTGAAAAATACGACGCTTTTCCCATTGACGTGTGGGTCAAGCGCATACTTGACAAATACTTTAAGTCAGGCCTTGACATACCGGCGCTCGGCAGATACGCGGGTATTGCACAGCAGTATTTGTTTTACTATGAAAGATATACAGTCGGTAAATAATACATATCTGAAAGGAAGAAGATTATGGAAAAAAGGCTGAGCTTCAAGCAGATACTTATAATAGTATGTGTTGCGGTAGTTCTGTATGTGGGACTGATGAATTTCGGTGCCGTAAGCAATACGTTCAAAGCGGCTTTGAATACGGTGTCACCGCTTGTATACGGCGGTGTTGCGGCGATTGTTCTTAACGTGATAATGTGCGGCTTTGAAAAGCTTTTAAGAAAGATATTCAAGAAAAAAACACCAAAAGATTCGCTCTTATCTGCGATAAGCCTGATATTGTCGATTATTGTAGTTATGGTGTTTATAGCCATAGTTATTCTGCTTATCGTGCCGCAGTTTGCCTCTGCTGTTCCGAGAATTAAATCGTCTATCGAAGCCAACTGGTCAACGATAACCGAATTTGCATCAAAGCTCGGTGTTGAAATCGGAACGCTGCAGAGCGTGCTTGCAAAATTTGACGCAAGCTTCTTTACGCAGAAGCTCGTGCCCGGAATATCACAGATATTTACGACAGTTCTGGGCGCCGCAAGCGCGATAACTGGCGGAGTGTTTATGACGCTTGTTTCGATAGTTGCCTGCATTTACATACTTGTCGGTAAGAAGAAGCTGTCAAGACAGCTTAAAAACGTTCTTTATGCGTATGTAAACCGCAACGTCAGCGATAAAATCATATACTTTTTCAAAACTCTTAACGATACATTCAAACGCTTCTTGTCAAGCCAGTGCCTTGACGCTCTCATACTCGGTGTGCTGCTTCTGATAGTAATGCTGATATTCAGACTTCCTTATGCCGGAGTTATCTCGGCGATTACGGTAATATTTGCGCTTATCCCTTATTTCGGCGCATTTATTTCCTGCGGAATCGGCGCACTTCTAATAGCGCTGATTGCGCCAAAGAGCGCGCTTGTGTTTGTTGTACTTTTCCTTGTAGTACAGCAGATAGAAGGTAACCTTATATATCCGAAGATAGTGGGACGTTCCGTCGGACTTCCGGCGCTGTGGACACTTCTTGCGGTGTATGTGGGCGGTGAACTTTTCGGAGTTATCGGTATGATACTGTTCATCCCCGTTGTTTCGGTAATATATACCCTGCTCGGCGCAGACGTGGCAAAGCGCAACAAAAAGGAAAAAGCGGTAACAGAGGAGAAATAAGTGAAACTTTTATTCAAACAGAGATTTTTTTCGTGGTTTGACAGCTACGATATTTACGATGAAGCAGGCAATACACTCTTTACGGTGGAAGGTCAGCTTGCGTTTACTCATACCCTGCACGTGCTTGATAAAAACGGAGAGCATATCGGCACAGTCAAACGTGAGATATTCACGTTTCTGCCGAAGTTCGGCATATATAAGCACGACGAGCTTGTCGGTTACATTTCAAAGGAGTTTTCGCTCTTTTCGCCGAGCTATAATATAGACTTCAACGGCTGGCAGGTATCGGGCGACATATTTGAATGGGACTATACGATAACCGATGCTTCGGGAAAAACCGTGGCAAATGTCAGCAAAGAGCTTTTCAACTTTACCGATACATATGTAATTGACGTAGCAGAACCTGCAGACGCGCTTGACGCGCTTATGTTCACGCTTGCAATAGACGCGGAAAAGTGCTCGAGAAAGTAAAGGCTATGAAATAGAAACACCGCTCGGAATTATCTGGGCGGTATTTTTCTATTGCTGAAATTCCCCATAAATACGGAGTTTTTTTATTGACATAATATAGTAATGTGTGATATAATTGGAGACAACAATAAAGCAAGGAGGCTTTTTAAATGAAAAAGTATTTGTCAGTAGTGTTGTTTATATTGGTTTTGGCCTTGTCAATGGCGGCAAATATAAGCGCTGTGGAGACAGAAACGGAACAGGTGCCTACAATTACAGTATCGAGCAAAAAAGGCTATATCGGTAAAACCGTTGACGTAACGATATCTATCAGCGACAACCCCGGTGTAATGAACGTAGGTCTTGCTGTTGACTATGATCAAGATGTGTTCACATTAACAGGCGTAGAAGACGGCGGAATACTCGGTACGAATTACTTTGAAGAAGACTATACAAAATGTCCGTATATACTTAACTGGGCAAACAACCTGTATAACGAATACGAAAACGGCGTTATAGCAACGCTTACTTTTGAAGTAAATGCCGATGCCGAAGAAGGCGTATATCCGATAACTGTCACATACGATAACGACAATGACGATATACTTAATGAAGACCTTGAAACCGTTGAATTTGATATAGTAAACGGTTCTGTAACAGTAAGGGACTATATTGTAGGTGACATTTCAGGAGATTTGAAAGTAACTTCAAGAGACACAGCATATCTTGCCCGTTATATTGCAAACTGGGAAGGATATGGTGAAGAAGACGTTGTTGTTCAAGCAGGTGATGTTAATGCCAGTGATACTGTAACAGCTCTTGATACAATCATCCTTGCGCGCCATATCGCAAAATGGACAGGTTATGAGACATTACCGTATGGGGTGACAATTACTCCAGACCGTTCAAGCTACAAGCTTGTATATGTTGAATCTGACCTTAGATCTGTTGCTGTAGGTTCTGCAGAAGACTTTGATCTTGAAAATGGTGAAGAAGACCTCTCTTACTTCAAGTATCCCGCAAATAACGGCGAAGCTTATACAGTTTCAACATTTGCTAATGTTGATGAAATGTATGTAGACAGCGATTATCGTAAGAACTTCGGCAGCGTGTCGATGCCTTGCGGCGTATATCTCCTCAATGCTGATAATATCGTAGTTGACCACATTTGCGAAGAAGATTTTGTACTTGGTATAAACTATCTTTATGATCTAAACTATGACTTTGCATTCTACGTAAACACAACAACAGCGAATGAAATTAGCCTTTATGACTACAACTCTATACGTTTTACCGGTGATGACCTTGGTCAGTACGGTTTTGATGATACTACAAATATTCAGACTGTTAAATTCAGATTCCTTGAAAACGATGGTATAACCACATACAGAGTTGATAAGTCTAATGAAAGCATATACGAGTACACAGCAGCTAACACAGAAACATTCACAGCCGGTGCCGACGAAACACTTTATATCCTTGCTGCTCCTAATACATATTCAGGATACGATCCGACAGTTCCATTCCCGAGCAACACATTCAGCGGCATTGTATATAGGGATGACCAGATTGTAGATTTCTACACCATAAAATATATAACCAATGGAATTTGGTTTGCTACTGCAACATTTTGCGTTGGCACCGATGCTACAATAATTACTTCTGTTCCCACAAATGATGGCTGTACATTCGTAGGCTGGAATACAGCTTCTGATGGCTCAGGCACTTTTTATGCCGCCGGCGATACATACACAGGCAATGTAAACATTACCCTTTACGCTCAGTGGAACGGAATTTTGATTTAATTCAAATAAGCCCTAAATAACCAAAAAGACCTCCGATGAAAATCGGAGGTCTTTTCTCATATTTAAATCTTACTTACGAAGTGTGATTCCAAGCTCGCGTTCGAGAAGAGTGAGTATCTTCTTGAGTACCTTGTCAGCTTCTTCAACTGTGAGTGTGTGGTCGGCACTTCTCATTGAAACTTTGAACGCTACACTCTTCTTGTCATCACCAAGCTGATGTCCCTTGTATACGTCAAAGAGCTCGACGCGCTCGATAGTCTTGCGGTCGGCTTTCTTGATTACCTTTTCAATTGCACCAACTTCAAGAGCATCATCGCATACAAACGCGAGGTCTCTTACAGCCGCAGGATACTTAGGCAGTGCCTTGAAGACACGCTCTGTGTTTGAAAGCTCAAAGAGCGTATCAAACGAAATATCCGCGATATATGCAGGTGCGCTTATATCAAAGTTTTCAAGCACCTTCGGGTGGATTTCACCAAGTGTTCCGATCACTCTGCCGTCGGATGTAACAACGTCTGCGCATCTTCCGGGGTGATATGTCGGATTTGTTGTATTTGCAACGTATTCTGCTTCAACGCCTGCTTTTTCAAGAAGCGCGTCAACAACGCCCTTGAGGTCGTAGAAGTCGCCGTCTTTGAGCTTTCCGATAACTATCTGGCGGGGCTCGCGCGGAAGCTTTTCTGTATCAGCGTCGGGCAGATATACTGTCGCCATTTCGTACATTGAAACGCCTGCGTCATGGTAGTTGCAGTTGCGCGAGAGCACTTCAAGCATAGAGGGAACGGCTGTTGTTCTCATAACGCTTGTGTCTTCGCCAAGCGGGTTTGTTATAAGAACCGAGTTGCGAAGCTCTGAGTCTGCAGGAAGTGCGATCTTGTCGTAATTTTTCGGGCTGATAAACGAGAACGTGACGCTTTCGTAAAGTCCTGCTGATACAAGTGTGTCGTGGCAGAGAAGCTCAAACGCGTAATCGTCGCCGATCTTGCCGGGTGTGACTTCTGCCTTGAACTTGGTTGCCTCGATAGTGTCATATCCGTAGATACGAAGTACTTCTTCAGCAAGGTCGTTCATACATTCAATATCAATTCTGAAGCTGGGGGATGTAACGATACCGTTTTCAACCTTGAAGCCTATCGTTTCAAGGGAGTTCTTCATATACGCTTCGTCAACGTTAAGTCCTAAGAACTCGTTTATCTTTTCAACTTCAAGAGGAATTCTTACAGGCTCTTTCTTGCCGGGATATACGTCAATTGTACCTTCGACTACCTCACCTGCTCCAAGAAGCTCAACGAGCTCGCACGCACGGTCGATAGCAGGGAGCGTGTTTTCGGCATCAAGACCTTTTTCAAATCTTGCCGAGCTTTCGGTACGCATACCCTGCGCCTTTGCCGAGATTCTTACTGTACTTCCTTCAAAGCAAGCGCTTTCAAATACGACTGTCTGTGTATCGTCCTTGATTTCACTGTTAAGACCGCCCATAATACCTGCAAGCGCAACGGCTTTCTTTTCGTCTGCGATAACGAGAGTGTTCTTATCAAGAATATGCTCGCCGTTGTCAAGGGATATAAACTTTTCGCCGTCAGCCGCGTCTCTTACGTTGATGTGGCTACCCTCAAGACAGGTGTAGTCAAACGCGTGCATAGGCTGACCGTATTCAAGCATTACGTAGTTTGTGATGTCAACGATATTGTTGATAGGACGAACACCTGAGGCGCGAAGTCTCATTCTTAGCCAGAGCGGAGAGGGCGCTATCTTTACGTTTCTTACAACGCGCGCGGTATATCTCGGGCATTTTTCTTTATTGCTTATCTCAACAGAGATATAGTCGTTTATGTTCTTGCCGCCCTTTGTGAAGTTAACCTTGGGTGTGCGCTCGATAAGCTTTGTACCGTAGCATACAGCCGACTCGCGAGCAAGACCTATTACAGAAAGACAGTCGGGACGGTTTGATGTGATTTCAAACTCAACAACGTCGTCTGTGAGCATATAAACGTCGTGAATATCGTCGCCCGGCTTGCAGTCTTCTTCAATTATGAGAATACCGTCTTCAACTGCGTAGGGAACTTCGTGAGTTGTGAGTCCGAGCTCGGCAATAGAGCAGAGCATACCGTGAGACTCAACTCCGCGGAGCTTACCGTCCTTGATTGTGACGCCGCCCGGAAGCTTTGCCGGGGGAATTGCCGCAGGAACGAGTGCACCTTCAAAAACGTTCTGCGCGCCTGTTACTATCTGGCGAAGGCTTCCTTCGCCGCAGTCGAGCTGACATATTACCATATGGTCGGAGTCTGGGTGCTTTTCAATGCTTACGATTTTGCCGACCTTGACGTTGTCGATGTCAGCGCCGAGAGTTTCATATCCTTCGACCTTCTGACCGATATAAGTCAGCTTGTCCGAATAATCTTTGAGTGAGGGCATTTTTGAGAGATCAACGTAATCAGATGCCCATTTAAGCGATAATTTCATTTCTATCCTCCGTGTTCATTTCAAATTAAGAGAACTGCTTTAAGAATCTGACGTCGTTTTCATAAAGGTAGCGCATATCGTCAATACCGTACTTGATCATTACGATACGCTCAATACCCATACCGAAAGCAAAGCCACTGTATTCTTCGGGATCGATTCCGCATATTCTGAGTACGTTGGGGTGTACCATGCCGGCGCCGAGTATCTCGATCCAACCCTCGCCCTTGCAGAGGCGGCAGCCCTTGCCCTTACATACGAAGCAGGAAACGTCAACTTCAGCCGACGGCTCTGTGAACGGGAAGTGGTGAGGACGGAAGCGAACGTTTGTATCCTCTCCGAACATGGTCTTTGCGAATGTGTCAAGCGTGCCTTTAAGGTCGCTCATTGTAATTTTTTTGTCGATAACAAGTCCCTCGAGCTGATGGAACATAGGCGAGTGTGTTGCGTCCACAGCATCGGAGCGGTAAACGCGTCCGGGAGAGATTATTCTTATCGGGGGCTTCTGCTTTTCCATAACGCGCGCCTGAACGGGCGAGGTCTGTGAACGAAGCAGTATCTTGTCCGTGATATAGAAGGTGTCCTGCGTATCACGCGCAGGGTGATTTTCGGGAATATTCAGCGCCTTGAAGTTGTAGTAGTCGTATTCTACTTCAGGGCCGTGGACTATATCAAAGCCCATAGTCTGGAATATGTTTTCAAGCTTGCGCTGTGTAATAGCAAGCGGATGGCGCGCGCCTATCTGCGGCTTCTTTGAGGGAAGGGTTACGTCTATTCTCTCATCGCGAAGCTTCTTTTCAAGTGCCTTTGCGCCCTCTTCGCTCTTTTTCTGTGCGATAGCTTCTTCAATGTAAGCACGCACTTCGTTTGCAAGCTGACCCATTACGGGACGTTCTTCGGGAGTAAGAGAACCCATTGAGCGAAGAACGGCTGTAAGCTCGCCCTTTTTGCCCAAATACTTGATTCTTACTTCCTCCGTGTCGCAGTCTTCGGCGTCGAGCGCCGCTTTAGCCGCGAGTTTGATTTCTTCAAGTTTTGTTTTCATATTGCTCCATATCCTTTCCTTGGAGTGTATAATTTTTACTTAGTAAAATAAAAAAATCCGCCGTCCCAAAAAGGACGACGGTCAAATGACCTCCGCGGTACCACCTTAGTTTCCGCAAAAACGGACTCTTTTTGGTCTGATAACGATGACTACTCGCACAGGGCTTGGCATAAAGCTTTGACTCTGTGAGCTCAGGAGTGAAGTGCGCGCGGTGGCATAAGAGGACTTTCAGCCGGTGGTCCCCCTCTCTATGTATGCGGTATATCCGTTTGCTGTCTCCGTCACAGCCTTTAATTTTACATATGTAGATATTCTAACATATTTTTTCTCATCTTTCAATAAAAGAAGAGAAAGTTCACATTTTGTTAACATTGGAAGAGTATACTTATGTTATAAATAATAGTAGTTGTGAAATCAATGCCGTATGGGTGAATTTGGTCGCCCGCCATTTAAGAAAGATATGGTATAAATATGGACATGCTTGTAAATATACCCGAAGAGGTTATCGGGTACATAGAAAATAATAAAGGTATTCCCGTAAGTGAAATGCTCATCGGACTTTCAGTAAGAGGCAATATGCCCGGAAGCGGCAACATGTATCTCTTTGCCGATGATCAGACTCTCAGTATTCTTGAGGGCGTGATTACAGTTGACAAAACTGTCAGCACTGTTTTTACACAGACGGGATTTTTTTCATATGCCCTTTGTGATATTGACGATTTTGTTATCGAAGAGCTTATGTCCGGAGTGCGCCTTTCTGTGAGCCTTAAAAGCGGTGAGTCAAAGCTTATTGCCGAAACGTCAAATACATTCAAAGAGCCGCTTGTACTTTTTGGTGCATATCTTAAACTTATTAAAAACGGTGAATTTTCGGGTGTAGAGGAGTCTGATAAGCAGGCGCTTTGTCCCGGCTGCGGCAGACGCTTTCCCGATGCAAACAAGGTCTGCCCGTACTGCTCCGACAAATCGGGTGTTATCAGAAGGCTTGCACCCTTTTTCAAGAGATATATGAAAGAAATGCTGACGATTCTCGCTCTGATGGGAATGTTAAGCGCTGTCGGTGTTATCACCCCGTACCTCAGCAACTCGTTTTATATAGACAACGTTCTTACAGAGGGCGGAGAATTTTATGGCAGAGTAATGCTTGTTATTACTTTGCTTATTGCAATGCGCCTTGTTAATTTCGCAACTACGATTCTTAATGACATAGTGACGGCAAGAATATCGGCAAATATAGTCTATGACCTTAAAAACACGATATTTGAGGCAATAAACAGACTGTCTCTCGGATTTTTCAACTCACGCCGTACGGGCGGACTTATGACTCAGATAGAGTCTGACTCAAATACTCTTTACAGCTTTTTCAGCGAAATGACGCCTAATCTTGTTGTGGCGTTTGTGAAAATATTTGCTATTACCGCGGTGATGCTTCTTATGAATCCTGTCCTTGCGCTCGTAACGGTAATAGTCGTACCGATATACGTGTTTATGGTAACACGCGCTTTTGCCAAGAACAAGCGGTATTGGGTAGTGTTTTTCGCGAAATCGAGAATTCTGAACGGGAAGCTTACAGACGTGCTTTCCGGACTCAGAGTTGTAAAGGCGTTTGCAAAGGAAAAACAAGAAAGCCGGGATTTTAAAGATCTGAGCTTTGAAAAAATGAAGGCCGCGCGTGATCGTGAAATGTACTCGGCGGTAGTCTTCCCGGCGATAAGCTTTGTATTATACCTCGGAACGGTTGCCGTTTGGGCGATAGGCGGTATTACCGTAATAAGGGGAGAGATGTCCTACGGCGATCTTCTTACCTTTGTTGCATATATGGGAATGGTGTATAATCCCCTTAACTACATAATCAACAGTATAAGCAAAATGAGTGACTGCTTCAACGCAGCGTCACGTCTTTTTGAAATAGCCGACGCGATTCCCGACGTCGTTGAGTGCGAAAACCCCGTATACGTAGAAGACTTAAAGGGAAGCGTTGAGTTTAAAAACGTGTCCTTCTCCTATACGAAATCGAAGAAGACTATAGACAACGTATCATTCAAAGTGGATGCAGGTAAAACACTCGGTATAGTCGGACGTACGGGAGCCGGAAAATCGACTATTGTAAACCTTCTTATCCGTTTGTATGACGCAACTGACGGCGAAATACTAATTGACGGCATCAGCGTGCGCGATATGTCGCTAAAACAGCTTCGCGACAGCGTTGCGATTGTGTCGCAGGAGACCTATCTTTTCTCTGGCACAATATTTGAAAACATAGCCTACGCAATGAACGGCGCGACGCACGAAGAGGTAAT
>JAZNQU010000039.1:0-6455 GCA_045590315.1 Eubacteriales bacterium | reverse complement strand
TAGAGAGAGAAAGTGAGCGCTTGATTCCGCGCACCTCAACGTGATAAAGCTTATAGCCTTCTTTCGGGACAAGCTTGTTTTCGATACCGCGGTTTGTTCCGACAAAGATTATCTCGCTGTCTTTGATATTCTTTTTTATCGTGTTCGCGATGGCAAGCGCGGGATTAACGTGACCGCTTGTTCCGCCGCCTGTGACTATTACTCTCATATTTACCTCTTATGTTAAATAAAGCTATCTGTCCTGCCGTGAAAATCTTGATATTGACAAAACTATACCCATTTCTACCAGCAAAACTACGGTTGACGAGCCGCCGTAGCTGAAGAAGGGAAGGGATATACCCGTGTTCGGAAGTGTGTTGGTTACAACGCCTATATTAAACGCCGCCTGAAGCCCCACTTTACTTACTATTCCCATTACCACAAGGGAAGAATACACGTCGGTTGTCTTCATGGCGATCTTGTAGCCCCTTACAATGAGCAGAATGAAGAGCACGATAACCGCAATAGCTCCGACAAATCCGAGCTCTTCGCAGAGGATGCTGTAAATAAAGTCGTTTTGCGGCTGAGATACGTACATATGCTTCTGACGGCTGTTTGTCGGGCCGAGTCCGAGCAGGCCGCCCGAACCTATAGCGCGAAGGCCCTGAATAGTCTGCCATCCGCTTCCCGTGATATCCTTGGTGGGATCAAACCATATTTCAAGTCTTCTTCTTGTATACGGTACAAACCATGCAATAAGTGACAGTACGGTGCCGCCAACAAGACCCGGAACTAACAATATTGTCGGCTTGAGTCCGCCCATCCAGACTAACATTATTCCGATACAGAATATTATAATAGTACCGGAAAGATGCTTTTCGAGGGCAACGAGTACGCATACCAGACATATGTAGAAAAGAGGACGAAAGAGGCCATACATCATATGCTCTCTGTTGTCCTTTGTATTAAGCACCGTATCGCCATGCTTTTCAAAATGCAGAGCGAGCATCATAACAAGCGTCGCTTTTGCAATTTCAGAGGGCTGAACGGATATAGGTCCGACCATTATCCAGCGCTTTGCACCGCCACCTACAGTACCGATAAGAAAAACGAGTACTAAGAGACCAATCGTTACCCAATACGCCACAGGGGTAAATTTCTTGATGACTTCGGGCTCTAACCTTGATACACCAAGCATGCATAAAAGTCCGAAAAGAACGAACCCGATCTGCCTTTGTATGTATAAGTACCCATTACCCGGATCCTGCGACATTGAATAGGCATAGCTTGCGCTGAATACCATAACCGAGCCAAAGCATATAAGAATAAGGACAAGGGCTAAAAATACTCTGTCAACGGGGCCCTTGTATCTGACTATTTTTTCTTTGATTTCGGCAGGTGCGCGCTGTGCATTCTGTTCTTGTGAGCGTATTATTTTCCCGTCTTTTTTCACAAGAGTGGCATTTGGCGACTGAGCACGCCGGTTATTATTATTTCTCTTTGGGGTATTGTTCATTTATAACTCCCGAAAATTTATTCAGATTATGCTGAGAATAACTGCAACTATTGAAAATACAAGTGTCACAAGCGAAAAGACTGATACTATCTTTATTTCACTCCAGCCGCATTTTTCAAAATGATGATGTATCGGACTCATTTTAAAAACGCGTTTGCCGGTGAGCTTGAAAGACGTGACCTGTATAATTACCGAAAGTGATTCCGCCACGTATATGATACCGATTATAAGAATTATCAGAGGGTCGTTTAATAAAAACGCACAAGAGACAACCGCCGCGCCTAAAAAGAGCGAGCCGGTATCACCCATGAATATACGCGCAGGGTAGAAGTTGTAGGTAAGAAAACCGAGGCATCCGCCTATTATCATAGCAGACAGAAGCGAAAGTTCGGTATCTGCCGTGAAAAAGGAGAGTACGGCAAATGCTGCTCCGACTACCATAGTAACGCTTGAAGCAAGACCGTCTATACCGTCTGTGAGGTTTGTACTGTTGATTATTCCCGTTATGATAATGAGAGCCATAGGATAGTAAACTATACCAAGCTCAAAACCGATATCCGTAAAGGGAATGTGCATAACCGTGTTGATGTCACCGAAATATCTGAGGGCAAACAGGTAGATGCCGCCGACAACAAGTTGGAGTAAAAACTTCTGAGACGCGCTCAGTCCCTCGTTGCGGTGATTTTTGAATTTGGTCATGTCGTCTATTATTCCGATAGCACCGTTGAGTGCAGCAAAGATGAGCGTTACTATAAGCCTTACCGGCAAAATACCGTCGGTAAATCTCATTATTGCAAATACTGCGAGCGCGCCGATTACAAGAATCGCTGAAATAAAAGCGACGCCGCCCATAGTCGGGGTACCCTCTTTGCTTTTGTGCCAGCGGGGGCCGATTTCAAGGATCGTCTGCCCGAGCTTCATACTTTTAAGCTTTGGGATAATGAGTCTTGTGAAAAGCGCTGTAAGAACAAATACGCATACAAGAGTCACGATGAAGAATATATGTGTTAAAGTCATGGGGACGACCCTTCCTTTCTTTTAGTTATAGAAAAGTTTTATTCGTTTGCCAAAGAAAGCGGACACGAATCAAGAGACTCTTTCAAAAGCTCTATTACACGTTCAAGCTTTACAGCACGGCTTGCTTTAAATAAAATTATATCTCCGGGCTTTACAGCACTTCTGAGAGCCGCAGCAGCTTTTTCGGGTGCATCAATATCGCCGTTTATGCCCACTTTTTCAGACGGATAACCGTGATTGATCGCGCCGAGCACAATGTTTTCTGCGTCGTGACCGAATGTGAAAAGCATATCGATACCCTTAGCATGAACCGCTTTTCCTATTTCCATATGAAGCTGCTTGCTGTATTCGCCAAGCTCTCTCATTTCGCCAAGTACAGCGATGCAACGTCGCGAGTTCTTCTGTGAAAGCTTTGATAAAACGTCAAGCGACGCTTTCATTGATTCGGGGCCTGCGTTGTAGCAGTCCTCAATTATCGTTACGCCGCCGTATTCGTATACGTTCTGGCGCATACCGGTGTTTTTGAATTTCATAAGTCCGCGCTTGATTTCATCATCGCTCATTCCCATAATGAGACCGATGACGAAAGCGTACGCCGAATTGAATACGTTGTGAACACCGATAGTCGGTATCTGTATATTGGTGATGACTCTGTTTGGTAGTACAAGGTCGTATATCGAATAGTCGTCATACGTTCTTACGTTTAACGCGCGGAAGTCTGCTGCGGAATTTTTCATAGATATAAGCAGGGTTTTCTGCTTGAACGCATCCTTTTTGGCAAAAAGCAAAGGCTCATCCGCATTAAGCAGAATATAGCCGTCGGGATCAAGACCGTCAACTATTTCAAGCTTTGCCGCGCATATATTCTCCCTGCTTCCGAGGTTTTCAATATGAGAGTTTCCTATGTTGGTTATGGCGGCTATCTTAGGGCGAGCGATTTTTGAAAGATAAGATATTTCGCCTTTGAAGCTCATACCAAGCTCAAAAACTGCTGCTTTGGCATCTTTTTTCATTGAGAGGATGGAAAGCGGAAGTCCGAGCTCGTTGTTGAAGTTTCCTTCTGTCTTGTGAGCGTTGAATTTTTCGTTTAGTACGGCATATATAAACTCTTTAGTCGTCGTCTTTCCAACGCTTCCCGTAACTGAGACAACCTCGGGCGAAAGCCTTTTAAGGTATTCGTGAGCAAGCTTGCCAAGCGCGACTATTGTGTCAGGCACAACCACAAGGCTTCCGGGAAGTTCTGACGTGTTTTCAGAAACTCTTTCGCAAAGAGCGCATACAGCGCCACTTTCCATCGTTGCTTTTATAAAGTCATGACCATCAAACCGCTCTCCCTTGATTGCTGCAAAAAGCGTGCCTTTTGTGCATTCGCGGGAGTCTGTCGATACCGATGTGACCGTTGCACCGTTATTACCTATTATACTGCCGCCTGTTACCTTGGCTATCTCTTCAATAGTAAAGCCGCCGTTTTCAAGTTCGATTCTTTTCATGGCTGAATTTTCCTTTATGTTTATACCGAGTGGATTGCACTCAATTTATATTATTGCCGTTGTCTTTAAAATAGTCTTTGATTATTTCGCGCTCGCAGAAGTGACGTTTTTCCTTGCCGACGATTTCGTAATCCTCATGTCCTTTTCCTGCAAAGAGAACAGTATCGGATTCTTTTGCGTGTGCTAAGGCACAGTATATTGCATCTTTCCTGTTTTCTACTACCTTATATAAACTGTTTCTCTTAACACCTGATAATATTTCTGATATTATCTTTTTGGGGTCCTCGCCGCGACTGTTGTCGCTTGTTATTATCGTAAAATCGCTTATACTCGTTGCAATTCTGCCCATTATCGGACGCTTTTCGCGCTCTCTGTCGCCGCCGCACCCGAACACTGTGATAAGCTTTCCTGAGCACGTTCTTTTGAGCGTCAACAAAGCTTTTTCAAGCGCGTCAGGCGTATGAGCGTAGTCAATATATACGTTGAATCCGGCAGGGACAACAACGCGCTCAAGCCTTCCGGGAATCTGAGGTAAGTCTCTGAGTGCGCTTTCTATCACTTTATTATCAACGCCTAAAATTTTTGCCGCCGACGCTGCTGCAAGCGCGTTATACACCGTAAAATCGCCGGGAACGGGGCAGGTAAGCGCAAGCTTTTGTTTGCCGTGCTCTAATATAAAACTCGTGTGTGTGCATCCAAAGTCCGCTTTTTCAAACGAAAAGTCTGCGGATTTGCTTTTTCCGCAAGAAAAAGCATCGCACTTAAGTTGAGACATTATTATCCTGCCGGCTTCGGAGTCTGTGTTTATAAGCGCTGTGTCGCAAAGATCAAACAAGTGGGCCTTTGCTTTCATATAATCTGTCAGATTTATGTGATAGTCCAAGTGATCTTCGCTCAGATTTGTAAAAATACCAAGCGCAAAATGCAGGCAGTCAAGCCTTTTCTGTTTAAGCGCGTGGGACGATGCTTCCATTACAACGATTTGTGTGCCGCGACGGTGCATATCCGCAAGGCATGAAAACAAATCTGCAGGAGAGGGAGTTGTCATAGCATTATACTTGCTTGTGCCTGTGCATTTTGTTATATCCTTGTCCCCCACGAGTGTTTTTACCGTTGATATAAGGCCGACTTTATAACCTGCAGCGTCAAGTATCGCTTTTATCATATACGCTGTAGAAGTCTTGCCGTTTGTGCCCGTAATACCTATAAGCTTCATGTGCTTTGAGGGATGATTGTAGGCACAGTCAAACATTTTGACTTCCGCAAGAGACGTGTTTTCAACAACGATATACCTTATTTCAGGGTTGTTTTTAAGATATGGAGTGATTTTTTCCACAACAAAGGTCTTTGCACCGCAAAGATGCGCTTTTTCAATATAGTCGTGACCGTCTTTTTTACTTCCGCGCCTGCAAATGAATATGTCGCCGTAGCGAACTTTTTCGCTGTCAGAGCATATGCCCGAAAAGCAGAAATCAAAATTCATTATGTTGGTCGCTAAAACCTTTGTGCCCTCTAATACTTCAAAAAATCTCATAGCTACTCCTTCTTTGCCGTAAAGCTACTGTCCGCCTTGGCAAAAAGGGAGTTTCGGACAGTGCAAATAAATATCTTATTGACTGTCCGTTGTTTTGTTATCTTTTAATCTGTTCCGTCTAAGTGTCGAACGTCTATGGTTATTATATCTCCGCGCGTCATCTTTGTTCCGGCTTCGGGAGACTGGGTTATTACAACGGCACCCGAACCGCTGTCGTAGTTTTGCGCGCCGAGTATATTGATGTTAAGTCCTGCGTTAACCGCGAGCTTGTTTGCCGCGGCGGCAGTTCTGCCCACAAGGTCGGGGGCTGTTACTGAAAGAGCAGGCTCTTTGTTTGCGGTGTACAGAAGCACCTTTCCTGTTTCGCTTGATAAGAGGCTTCCCGATTTCGGGATCTGCGATGTTACTGTATCTCCGCCTCCGATTACTTCAAAATTCAAGCCCTTGTTCTTTATTTCAGTTGAAGCATCCTTAACAGATTTGCCGGTATAATCGGAAATCGGTATTTCCATAGATGCAAGCTCTTCTTCGGTATACTGAGGCTCGATACCGAGATAAGGGAGTACTACCGAGAGAAGATTTGATATATAGGGAGCTGCAACAACGCTGCCGTAAACATTGGCAATTGATGGCTCATCTACCATAATAATCGCAGCGATAACAGGGTCGTCGGCAGGCGCGTATGCAACGCACGAACCTACGCGAAGAGAAAATTCGCCGTTTTTATCAGCCTTGTCTCGCTTTTCCGAAGTACCCGTCTTTGCGGCTACCGAATAGCCTTTAACGTATGCATTTTTCGCGCCTCCGTTACCTGAAACGCCGTCTGCGAGTATCTTTGTGAGAGTTTCGCAGGTTTCCGTGCTCAGTATCTGGCGTTTTGTGCCCTCGTCATACGAATAGAAGTCGGATCGTAGCCATG
>JAZNQU010000038.1:0-2500 GCA_045590315.1 Eubacteriales bacterium | reverse complement strand
CGTCTTACGCCTCCGCTTTTCGCGGCGACCTAAGTATTATATCATATCTTACTCATCCTTGTCAATACCTTTTTTGAAGTTTTTTTCAAGAAGTTTTCAACATGATATTGCTTTTCCCTCACTTCGCGTGAGTGTTTCTATTATATCATCTATTATTTCCTTTGTCAAGTGCTTTTTTTAAGTTTTTTCATCTTTTTTCGCCTTTCTTTGTATCTTTGTCAAAAAAGAGCAAATCCTAATTATAATGTGTGAAATTGTTACTCATTTTCACCAAATCAAACCAAACTACGGGGTCTTATATGTCAACGATTTTCATCAGAACTCTCATTATATATATAACTCTCATATGTGCGATCCGCATAATGGGAAAAAGACAGGTCGGTCAGCTTGAGGTTTCAGAACTGGTTACCACGTTTTTATTATCCGAACTTGCATCCTTCCCTATCACCGACGACGGCATCCCTTTGCTTTTCTCGGTTATTCCCATACTTACTCTTGTAGCTGTTGAAGTTATCGGCGCTTATCTTGTTACAAAAAACAGCAGGCTCAAAAAAATATTCATCGGACGCCCTACGTTTATAATATATAAAGGCAAGGTAGACCAAAAAGAGCTTGAGCGAAACCGAATCAGTGTTGAAGAGCTTTTTTCACAGCTGCGTATAAAAAGCATCGTATCTCTTGATCAGGTAGAATACGCCATACTTGAACAAAACGGTCAGCTTTCGGTAATAACGAAAAGCTCGGTACAACCCCTTGCTCCGCTTGATATGAATATTGAAGTTCCGGAAAAAGGTATTGCACACGCTCTTATAATCGACGGTGCCGTCAACGAGCACAATTTAAAATTTTCAGGCAAAACAAAAGAATGGCTCAAAAAGAAAATCAAAGAACACGGCACAAAAATCGAAGATGTGTTCATTTATACTATTGATGACACCGGAGAAGAAAAACTAATCAGACGCGACAAAAAGTGACGCGTCTGACAGAAAGGATATTATTATGAAAAGCGCAATTATATCCACAACGATACTTCTCGTTATAATCGTGCTGTTAGTGATCAATTCGATAATTCTCGATAAATGCACCGACAGCTTGCTATCCACGGTAAACAGCATGAGCGACGACCCTGTGACAGAACAACGCAATGCTATAGACCTCGTTGAACGCTGGGAGAAAATCGAACCGTACGTTTCAATTTCCGTCGTTCATCTCGAAACGGAAGCTGTTACAAATGCGGCTTCTCTTATCAGAGTATATGCCGAAACCGGCAATGCCAGCGAATTCATCGCGGCAAAAAAGCTGTTTTCCCTCGCAGTTAAGCACATAAGCTTTTCGGGAAAGCTTTCGCTTGAAACCATACTGTAGTTTTATTTAAAGTCGGTAAGTCCATCTTCAAGTTTAACGCTCAGGCGCATTATCGAATAGTATTCGCTTGCCACGTTATCAAAATCAATTCCGAGCTTATCGGCAACGGCTTTTATTATATACTCAGGATTCAGATAATCTGAGCTTGTACACGAAAGCATAGCACGCATTATTATAAACTCTCCGTCAAGCGAAACGTCGCAGCTCTTTATAAGGGGACTTATATCGACTTCTTTTTCTCCGCTTTTACTCTTTTTGAGCACAACAAGCGGCTTTTTAAACATCTCAGATATTTGCATAACGGCATTCTCGCTTGCACGCGACGTATGAAGCTTTATTTCATACTCTGCCCACCCGATTTGGGAAAACTTGTACTCGGGAAGCCAGACGCCGTTCACCTTCATCTCAGGTGCAAACTGCGCGCCCACTCTCTTTGCTATCTCATCAAGCGGCATATCTTCTACGATTTTAAAGTCCACAAATTCACAGATACTCTCCGTACCGATAGATAACGGCAGTGAAAACACAAGCTTAGGGCGCGGATTGAAGCCCTCGGTATACCATATCGGCACTCCGGCACGGACCATTACTCTCGACATAGTGCGCGCCAAATCAAGATGTGATATAAACTGAAGTTTGCCCGTTTTTGTAAATCCGAGTCTTACTGCTTTCGCTTGCACCATGTTCTTTCACCTCCGAGCTTACTTGCACCGCAACCTGAGCATTTCTGCGCACAATTAGGTGTGGTAATATTTTCATGAGCTTTTTTGTTCTCGTTCAACAGAAAGCTTTTTGACACTCCGCAGTCAATCATATCCCACGGCAGGACTTCATCGTCGCCAAAACGCCTGTTCGCATAAAAGGCGGGATCAATACCTGCGCGCTTAAAGCATTCCATCCATTTATCATAATCAAAATGCTCATCCCATGAGTCAAAGCACATACCGAGACGTCTCGTTTCAAGAAGCGCTTTCGACAAACGCCTGTCTCCGCGTGCAAGAACCGCTTCAACGCGGCTGACCTTTGCGTCGTGGTGATGAAATCTCACGTATTTATTAGTCATTTTGGACTCAAGGAATTTCTGCTTGTCATATACTGTAAAGTCGGATCGTAGCCATGTCGTTCTGTGAGCCAA
>JAZNQU010000037.1:0-7281 GCA_045590315.1 Eubacteriales bacterium | reverse complement strand
AATCATAGGTTCTGTTGTCACAGTAGGCAACTGCGTTTCCTGAACAGCCACAGTAGTAGGTACTGTCTCTTGCTGTTCCATGTTAGGCAGGAAATAACGGAAGAAAATAAATGCTGCCGCACCCAGGAGTACAACGATCAGAACGGTCAGAAGAATCACAACGCCGATATTATGACGCAAAGATTCAAGCGTCAGCTTCGTTATATCCTCGCCGTCGATGGTTATAACACCCGAATCGAGGTCGTAAAATCTCGGAAGAAGCGAGCAAAGTGTGGTCTTTCCGCCGCCCGACGGTCCTACAAGAGCTATATTCTCTCCTGCCTTGATTTTTAGCGTGAGATTTGAAATAACCTTCGTGTCGTCGTCGCCGTAGCCGAACGTGATATCGTCCATAAATATTTCGCCGCGCACGTTTTCAAGAGTCTTTGCACCCCTGACGTCCTTTATGTCGGGTTCAATATCCATAATCTCGGCAAAACGCTCGATACCCGTCATTCCTCTCTGGAACTGCTCGGCAAATTCAACTATTCTGCGCACACTTGTAAGAAGTGTTGTAACGTACAAAAGGTAAGCAATGAAATCAGCAGGCGTTATCGCACCGCTTTTCATAAATAAGGCTCCGGCACACACGACTATGATATACGAGAGTCCGTCAAAGAAGCGCGTGGACGACTGAAATCCGCCCATGTATTTGTATACTCTCTTTTTTATACTCAAAAAACTTAAATTTCCCTCTTCAAACTTTTCCTTTTCAATTTCCTCATTTGCGTAGGACTTAACCTCGTGTATACCTAAAAGACTGTCCTCTATCTGAGAATTGAGTACAGCTATAGTCTTGCGCGACTCCTTGAATCCCGCACGCATTTTACGATTAAACGGAACAAGCACCGCTATCATTACAGGTATTATCGAAAACGTTATAAGTGTTAGCGGAATATTCGTCAAGCAAAGAATAATAAACGAGCCGATTATCTTTATGCCCGCGATGAAAAACTCCTCGGGGCAGTGATGTGCAAACTCTGTTACGTCAAACAAATCACTTGTCAGGCGCGACATGAGCGAGCCGATCTTAGTGTTGTCAAAATACGAGAACGAAAGCTTTTGAAGATGGGAAAAGAAATCACGTCTCATATCGGTCTCAATCCGTGTTCCCATAACGTGACCTACCGTTGCCATATAATTATATGCGATAGCGTCAATTATACGAAGCACAAGATAGATGAGCGTGCATTTAATTATAAACGACACTGTAAGCGATGCAATATCTACAGTTGCCGCATTTGTGATGCTCTTGACTATCTGCGGAAGCACAAGCTCACATATCGTGGTCAGCGCCGCGCAAAGAAGATCAAGTACAAGCACCCTCAAATACTTTTTATAATACGGGACAAAGCGTTTTATAAGCCGTCCTGCTTTTGGCTTTGCATTGTCTTTTTTCATGAATTTCTATTCCTTTTGTTAAGATAGGTTAATTATAGCAAAATTTTACTGTTATTGCAACTACTTGATTTATAAAATTATTTGTGATAAAATTTAATTACAAGATAAAAACAACAAAATTCCGTATTTTTCGGGTGTCTGTTGAAATATACTAATAAAAGCAGTTAAAGAAAAGGAAGGCAGCGCTTATGGCACGTAAAAAAATTAGACTTATAAATATAGACAAGGGACTTGCTCCCTTTGAGGGCGATCTGCGCCTGAGAATGCAGTCATTTGAACGTAAAAAGAAACAGCTTTTAAAGTCAGCTCCTACGCTTTCGGACTTTGCAAACGGTCATATGTACTACGGACTTCACAAGACAAGCTCCGGATGGGTATACAGAGAATGGGCGCCTGCCGCAAGTGAGGCGGCTCTTGTCGGCGACTTCAACTCGTGGGACGAGCACTATGGAATGATGACAAATATCGGAGGCGGCAACTGGGAAATAAAACTCCCGCCCGACAGCCTTGTACACGGTCAGAACATACGCGTAAAATTCGTATCAGGCGGAAAAGTCATCGACAGAATCCCTGCATATATGAACAGAGTCGTTCAAAGCTGGACTGACGGCAGCTTCTGCGGACAAGTCTGGGATCCCGACACGAAATTCAAGTGGACAGACTCACGCTTTTTCAAGAAGAAAAAGCCTGAGAATCCTCTCATATACGAGTGCCATATCGGTATGTCAAATGAAGAAGAAAATATCGGCACGTACAACGAATTCTGCGAAAAGGTACTCCCCCGTATCAAGGCAGACGGCTACAACTGCATACAGATAATGGCTATAATGGAGCACCCGTACTATGCCTCGTTCGGCTACCAGGTGGCAAACTTTTTTGCGCCGTCCTCGCGTTTCGGAACTCCCGAAGAGCTCAAAAACCTCATCAACACAGCACACAAAAACGGTATATTCGTGCTTCTTGATATTATCCACTCTCACGCGGCTATCAACAGCGTTGAGGGTTTAAGCGAGTTTGACGGTACAAGCTACCAGTATTTCCACGAGGGCGAGCGCGGTTACCACAGCGCGTGGGGAACAAGACTTTTCAACTACGATAAAAACGAAGTCTTGCACTTCTTACTCTCGAATATCAAATACTGGATAGAAGAATTTCACTTCGACGGCTTCCGTTTTGACGGCGTAACGTCAATGCTTTATCACGACCACGGGCTTGGCGGTGTGTTTGACAGATACGAAAAATATTTCAGCATGAACACCGACACTGAGTCTGTGACCTATCTCCAGCTTGCAAACGAGCTTATACACGAAGTCAACCCTATGGCAATTACTATCGCCGAGGATATGAGCGGAATGCCCGGTATGTGCATACCCATAAAGGACGGCGGCATCGGTTTTGACTACCGTCTTTCAATGGGTGTGCCCGATCACTTTATCAAGATGCTGACAAAACAGCGAGATGAAGAATGGAATATGGACACGCTTTGGTATGAGCTTACCACTCGCCGTCCTATGGAAAAGAATATCGGATATCTGGAATCGCACGACCAGGCGCTTGTTGGCGACAAGACTATAATCTTCCACCTTGCAGACGCAGAAATGTACACCTGTATGGACAAGGATAACGACAGCGCGATAATCAAGCGCGCTATGAATTACCACAAGGTATTCAGGCTTCTGACCTCTTCGCTTGCAGGCGAGGGCTACCTCAACTTTATGGGTAATGAATTCGGCCATCCCGAATGGATAGACTTCCCGAGAGAAGGCAACGGCGACTCAGGCAAGTACGCGCGCCGTCAGTGGAGCCTCGTAGACTCTCCCGATTTAAAATATCAATATCTTAACAAGTTTGACAATGCGATGATAAAGCTTCTGACAAAGTACCCCGTACTTTCGGGAGTATCCGAGCTTTTAATGATTCACAACGATAACAAAATCATCGCATTCAGACGCGGCGGACTTATATTCTTATTCAACCTGCACACTTGGATAACTCATAACATTCCACTTCCCGAAAAGAATTCAAAATATAAAATTCTTCTCAACAGCGCCTCGAGTGAATTCGGAGGCGAAGAAGCCACCTCCCGCCGCACTCTGAGCGCAGACTCTATCCCCGTTGCGCCGAGAAGCGCGATTGTTCTTGAAGAAATCAAACAGGCTTAGTTTTTTCACACGTTTGCATATACTGTAATAAATCTTATGACTTTCAGGATGCTTTATGAACAACAATATTTTTGATTATCTTGACTGGCGCGGCGACCTCGGTTTTGATACAGACGGTTTTAATGAAGTCGATAATCTTATTTTGTCGGTCATCTCGTATATGGATTTCAGCAACGTCATACCGCCTGAGCCCAATAACGGCGGTATAACGCTTGCAGAAGCTGAACGCCGTCTTACAGAGCTTGACCGCGACAGACAGGATCTCGGCCTTATAATTCCCGACCAGACCTCGGACTTTGTAAAACGCGCCGCACACACGAAACGCTTTTCCGATATACTTCTCTACTCGTATGTAGACAAGATTGACGCCGAAGTGGGTATACAGTTTTCCGCCATAACCTTTGCTCTGCCCGACAAGACTCTTTTTGTTGCGTACAGAGGAACCGACGACACGCTTGTCGGCTGGAAGGAAAACTTCAATATGAGTTTTGCTTCTCCCGTACCCGCACAGGTATCGGCGCTTGATTATCTTATAGATATTACTTCTGCAAAACGAGGTAAAATACGGCTTGGCGGTCACTCTAAAGGCGGAAACCTCGCTATATGGGCGGCTGTAAACGCGCCGTCACGACTTCAAAGGCGGATAATCGCCGCATACAACAACGACGGCCCCGGCTTTGAAAAACGTATAACCGACCTTAGTGAATACAGAGCTATATCAGAAAGGCTTTATACGTTTATCCCGGAATCGTCCGTTGTCGGTCTTCTGCTTGAGCACACCGAATCATATCAGATTGTAAAAAGCTCGCAGACAGCTCTATGGCAGCACGATCCGTTTTCCTGGGAGATAAAAGGAAAAGATTTTATCAAAGCCGCAGAGCTTTCAAGCTTCAGTAAGCACACCGACAAAGCTTTGAGCGAGTGGATAGCTTCTCTTTCACCCGAAGAAAGACGTCACGCAACAGACGTACTCTTTGACATACTTGAATCAACCGGTGCCAAAACCCTCTCGGACATAAATTCAAGCAAGCTCAAGAATATGAGCATTATAATGAAATCCTTTAATAACATTGACAGACAAACCAAAGACAATCTTTCAAAGCTTGTAAAAAGGCTCTTTGAGTTTGACAGAATCTTTCAATGGAAATAGAAAAGTGCTTCCCTTTCGGGAAGCACTTTTACTTATATCTTTGTAACGCCACTTTTAAGTTCAACTACCGTTGTGACATCATAGCTCATCGTAAGGACCTTTTTAAGCCCGTCTTTAAGAAAAAATCTTATAGCCATAATATCCTACCGGTTGCTATTATCAGTTTATTTTATCAAGATAACGCTTAAGCGCTTCTCTCATCTCTGCTGCCTTTGCTTCGGGAGCTGTAGGATTGCAGTGTGCCCACACGCCCGTTTCGCTCGACGCCTGGAACTGCTGCTTGTTAGAATCGCGAAGCGGCGGATAATATTCGATATGGAAGTGTGTGTACTTCTCATAATCCTTGTACTTTTCATCCTCTACGTTGACGGGTGCGTTGTGCATACACATCATATATGGGAAGTTGAAGTCAAATATGTTATCGTACATACCGACAACGTTTCTCATAATGATACCGAGATTTCTTCTCTCGCTTTCATTAAAGTCGGTAATATACTGCTTGTGCTTCTTTGCAGTTATGTATACGCCGTAAGCGTAGTCTGCAAAGAAAGGTATGTATGCGATAAAGTCTTCGTTTTCGCAGATAACTCTCTCTTTAAACGCAACCTCTTCTTTATTCATACGGCAGAAGATACATTCGCAGTTATCTTCATAGTGCTCAAGGCCCGCGTCAAGTTCAAGCTCCATTTTCTTCGGGAGCACCGAATAGCCGTACATCTGACCGTGGGGGTGAGGCATCGTAACACCTACAACATCGCCGCGGTTTTCAAAAATGAAGACGTACTTGATTTTCTCGTCTTCACGCATAGCATTAAAACGCTCGCACCAGAGATCAACGAGCTTGTTCATGTGCTCATCCGACAAGTCACGGATATTTCCGTTATGCTCGGGTGAGAAAAGTATTACCTCGCACTTGCCGTGAGAGGGTGCCACCTTGTAAAAATCGGTAGCTACGTCATCGGGCTTGGGGGGATTCTGCGAAAGCGCGGGGAAATCGTTATCGTACTTGTAAACCTCGTAGCTGTCAGGAACCTTTCCCGATCCGGGACAGAAAGGGCACCAGTCCTTGGGCATCTGCGGACGGTTCTGACGGTGAGATGCGATCATTACCCAGTCTTTTATCATGGGATTCCAACGTAATTCTGCCATAGTTTTAAACCTTTCAGATGATTTATAATTTACTCTTACCGTAATTATACCACAATTTGAAAAAATTGCAAGTATTTTAAGTGTCCAAAAGTTATTTTTTCGACAAATTATTTCAAAACGGCCAAATGCTCTGTATAAAAACAGGCATCAGGTGCAAACTATTCTTAAATTAAAGTGCAAAAGGAACCTTTTATGAACAACAAGGAATATAAAAAATACGTCGAAAAGAAAGCGACGAAATCAAACCTGGCAGTTGACTGTGTGAATGCTTTCTGGACAGGCGGCAGTATTTGTCTTATCGGTGAGATATTAAACAAGCTCTACACCCCTCTCGGACTCGGTGTGAAAAACACGTCAGGACTTGTTTCTGTAACGCTCGTTTTCGCCGCTGTCCTGCTTACGGGGCTCAATATCTTTGACAACATCGCAAAAATTGCAGGCGCCGGAACCCTTGTTCCGATAACCGGCTTTGCAAACGCCGTCGCCTCTCCTGCCATCGATACGAAAGCCGAGGGATTTGTGCTTGGCGTGGGTGCAAAGATATTCACCATCGCAGGCCCGGTAATACTCTACGGAACGGTAGCAAGCGTTTTATACGGAGTGATACTCTATATCGTCAACCTCTTCACGCCCATTCTCTGATCGCGGAGGTAAAATACATGGGAATAATCAAACTTACAAACGCACCTGCCATTGAGTGCGCATTCAGCGTTGCAGGCAAGCGCGAAAGCGAAGGCCCTATCGGAAGTAAATTCGACTATATTGATAAAAGCGACAAATTCGGTATGGACACCTGGGAGAAAGCCGAAAGCGAAATGCAGAGAATGGCATTTGACGGTGTTTTAAGCAAATCGGGCTTTGACATAAGTGAGATCGGGGCAATATTTGCAGGCGATCTTTTAAATCAGTGTACCGGTTCGGCGTACGGCCTTGCAGGCTTTGACGCGCCCTATTTCGGGCTTTACGGCGCCTGCTCGACGTGTGCCGAGTCGCTCATACTTGCTTCTATGCTCGTCGATTCGGGCAAGCTTCCCCGTGCCGCCGCAGTCTCTTCCTCTCACAACTGCAGCGCGGAAAGACAGTTCCGCTTCCCTCTCGAATACGGCGGACAGCGCGCCCCGACGGCGCAGTGGACGGTCACAGGAGCCGGAGCCTTCGTGCTTTCAGCGGTCGGACGTGACCTTGTGCGGTGCGAAATGCCGTTCGTGCCGGTGATCGAGGAAGTTCTGCCCGGCTGTATCGTCGACCGCGGGATCACGGACGCGAACAACATGGGCGCGGCGATGGCACCGTCGGCGGCGGACACCCTCGAGCGGTACTTCACGGGTACCGGAATGTCCCCGGACGGATTCGACCTGATCGTCACGGGCGACCTCGGAC
>JAZNQU010000036.1:0-3607 GCA_045590315.1 Eubacteriales bacterium | reverse complement strand
GGACGAGTCTATGCAAAGAACGTCAGCGCCTGCCTCAACAAGAGCGGGAACGCGCTGTTCATAGTCGAGCGTGTTGATACCTGCGCCGATGATGTAGCGCTTCTTGGAGTCGAGAAGCTCCTGGGGATTTTCCTTGTGCTGAGAATAGTCCTTGCGGAAAACGAGATATACGAGCTTTCCGTTTTCATCAATTAAGGGAAGGGAGTTGAGCTTGTGCTCCCAGATTATATCGTTTGCTTCTTTAAGCGTAGTGCTTGCGGGAGCGGTGATGAGCTTTTCAAGAGGAGTCATGAATTCGGAAACCTTCAGGTCAGTGCTCATTCTGCTGACTCTGTAGTCGCGTCCTGTAACAACGCCTAAAAGCTTGCCGTTTCCAGTGCCGTCGTCTGTAATAGCGATAGTATTATGGTGCTTTTCTTCAACGAGGGCGAGAACGTCGGCAAGAGTGCTGTCGGGAGTGAGGTTGGAGTCACTCGTAACAAAGCCTGCCTTGTATGCCTTTGCACGTGCGACCATAGCAGCCTCGTCATCTATCGACTGTGAGCCGTAAATAAAGGAAACGCCGCCTTCCTTAGCAAGAGCAACTGCGAGGGTGTCGTTTGAAACAGCCTGCATGATAGCCGATACCATAGGAATGTTAAGCGAGATAGCAGGCTCTTCGCCGCGCTTAAACTTAACAAGCGGTGTTTTAAGACTTACGTTTGCCGGAATACATTCGGGTGACGTGTAGCCGGGAATAAGAAGATATTCGCTGAAAGTTCTTGAAGGTTCGTTGTAGTAAAATGCCATAAGCTCCTCCGTATAATTTTAGCATTATATTTATTACTCTTTAGTATACTACATTTTTTAGCGTTTTTCAATACTTTTTTCACACGGTTACTTATTTTTATCACTTTGCATAAATAATTAACATCAAAATGCAGTAAAAATTTCCGATTATTTATTTTTTAACCGAAATTAGTCCTTAATTTGTTCTTATAGATGAGAAATCCTTGCAAAGAGATGAGGGATGTGCTAAAATAGTTAAAGTAAACTAATGGGTAAGGAGATCTACCAATGCCAAAGGATATATCAAATTGCAGAATACTTTCTCCCGAATATGAGAGTATGGACCGCGAAAAGCTTGAGGCTCTTCAGGGAAAAAGACTGCATGATACTGTTGAACACGTTTATAAAAACGTACCGATGTACAAAGAAAGAATGGATGCCCTCGGAGTAACGCCTGATGACATTAATACTATTGAAGATATAACAAAGCTTCCTTTTACGGATAAGCCTGATCTGCGCGACCATTTCCCGGACGGCCTTTTCGCCGTACCGAGAAAGGATATAGTCCGTGTTCAGGGCTCATCAGGTACTACCGGCAAGCCGATAGTTTGCGGATATACGCAAAACGATATTGACGTATGGACCGAAATGGTTGCCCGTGCACTTGCTGCCGCCGGATGCACAGAGGATGATACTATCCAGGTTACATACGGATACGGTCTCTTCACAGGCGGACTCGGAATACACCAGGGAGCTTCAAAGCTTGGTGCAACAGTTGTACCTATGTCAAGCGGAAACACGCAGAGACAGATAATGATGTTAAAAGAGCTCGGTGCGACAATGATATGCTGCACACCGTCGTACGCAACACTTATAGGCGAAACGATCCGTGAAATGGGGATTGACCCGAGTGAACTCAAGCTTAAAAGCGGATGCTTCGGCGCTGAACCGTGGACGGCTGAAATGAGAAATAATCTTGAAAATCTTCTTGATTTCAATGCTCTTGACATATACGGACTCACTGAAATAGGCGGACCGGGCGTTTCGTTTGAGTGTACAGAAAAGTGCGGCATGCACATTAACGAAGACCACGTTATAGCCGAAATAATCAATCCCGAAACAGGCGAGCATATGCCTGACGGTACTCCGGGCGAGCTTGTTTTCACTACCATAACGAAAACAGGGCAGCCAATGATAAGATATCGTACTCACGATATATGTACCATAACAAGAGAAAAGTGCGCCTGCGGAAGAACAACGGCGAGAATGGGAAGAATTACCGGCAGAAGTGACGATATGATAATCGTACGTGGCGTAAACGTGTTCCCGAGCCAGATTGAATCGGTAATCGTCGGAATCGAGGGCGTTGCGCCTCACTATATGCTTGTTGTCGGCAGAGAAAATTCATCTGATACACTTGAGGTACAGGTAGAACTTAAAGAAGATATGATATCGGATACAGTCAGCCATATGGAAAATATCCGCAATAGGATTTCTGAGCAGATCAAGTCTGTGGTTGGCGTGTCGGCGAAGATAACTATAGTACCGCCTAAAACCTTGCCGAGATTTGAGGGTAAGGCAAGACGTGTAATAGATAACAGAAAGCTTTGATTGGAGGGTGAGGATATGTATATAAAACAAATATCCGTGTTTCTTCAGAATATAAGAGGAACACTTTATACACTTACTGAGTTTTTAGGTAACAATGGTATTGACTTAAAGGCGATATCCGTGGCAGATACCGCTAACTTTGGTATTGTACGTTTTATAATAGATCAGGATAAAATTGATGATACCGCAAAGCTTTTGAGAGAGGGAGGATATTCAGTTCACGTAAACCACGTTATATGTGTATCAATCCCCGATAAGCCGTCAGGACTTGCTCAGATACTCGGTATGCTTGAGAGGGAACATATTTCTGTTGAATACCTCTATTCCTTTTTCAGAAATACCGGCAACAATGCGGTACTGATTCTCAGACTTTCCGACAGGGAAGCGGGAGCAAAGCTGTTTGAAAAAGAGGGCGTGCATATGTTCACGCCGGCAGAGTTAGTTTAACGTAAAATGAAGAGCGAAAAGCGTACCGAGTGTACGCTTTTTTGCTTATTCTTGAAAATATTATTGAATAAAGTTTAGTCTCGGTGTTGAAAATTTAAAAAATATGTGGTATACTCAATGTGTATATTATATCAGAGGTAAAACGGCATGATAATAACAAACGATATCAAATATATAGGAGTCAACGATCATAAGATTGACTTGTTTGAAGGACAGTACGATGTACCAAACGGTATGTCCTACAACTCGTACGCAATTATTGATGATAAGATCGCGATTATGGACACGGTTGACGCGGCATTTACTCACGAGTGGCTTGATAATATTCAGAGCACACTCGGAGACAGAAAGCCCGACTTCCTTGTAGTTCATCATATGGAGCCCGATCACTCGGCAAACATCTTTAATTTTACAAAAACATATCCCGAAGCGAAAATTGTTTCTTCCGCAAAGGCTTTTGCTATGATGAAGAACTTTTTCGGTACCGATTTCACCGATAACCGCATAGTAGTCGGCGAGGGCGATACGCTCTCCCTCGGCACCCATACGCTCACCTTCGTTACTGCACCTATGGTGCACTGGCCCGAGGTTATAGTAACCTACGACAGCACCGACAAGGTACTCTTCTCTGCTGACGGTTTCGGAAAATTCGGTGCGCTCGACGCAAAAGAGGATTGGGCAGACGAGTCAAGACGTTATTTCATAGGTATAGTCGGTAAGTACGGCGCTCAGGTGCAGAGCCTTCTCAAGAAAGCCGCTACCCTCGATATTCAGAAGATAT
>JAZNQU010000035.1:0-3106 GCA_045590315.1 Eubacteriales bacterium | reverse complement strand
CCCTCTTTAAGTCCACATCACCCCATTCAAGTCCAAGAAGCTCACCAATTCGAAGCCCCGAATAGAGACATAAAACAACGCCGAATAGCCTACGGTCATCCTCTTGTTTGATTATCGATTCAAGCTTACGCTGCTCTTCTTTGGTGTAGGCTTCAATTTTACGCCCATCTTGCGGTGAGCGCCTCAAGCGGACGCAGGGGTTGTTATCTGCAAGCTCCATATCTATGGCATATTCAAATGCCATATTCATAATAGTAAGCATAAGATTTATGCTTGTGGCGGAGAGTTTTTCTCCTGTGCGGATATTGCCGCACTTTTTCTTTTTTGAGAGGAATTCTTGTATTTGCCGCCGTGTCAACTCGGTGGCGTCAATTTCACCGATGTTGGGACTTATGTGCAGATCAATCAGCCCACTATATCGGCGGTAAGTCCGCGGCTTGATGTGTTCTTTTTCGTAATTTTCAAGCCATACGTTTAATAAATCGCTTGTTTTCATGGTAAAATCTCCTTTGGCTTTTTCTTTATATTTTAAACCAAAGCTGTGTTTTTATAATGAATTCGCAAGATATAGTGAAAGCGGATTGCCGTAACTGACAATCCGCTTCTATTATGTATATCGGCGCTCCGCTGCATTTTTGATGTTGTTTTGTATATTTCATATCCTTTTCTCCTTGTACTTGGTAATACAAGCATAGTGCAATTATTAAGACAAATCCATCTCAATATAGAAAATAATTGACAACAAATTGATAATTAAAATTCATCGATAAAACTCTAAAAATCTATATAATTCTGTTTTTTTCAGAGAATTTTATTCGCAGGTGAACTTCTGTAAACAGATGGATAATTATATTTTCAGAGCATCTCGCTTTTCTTTGACTATGCGGAGCAAATTTTGACGTTATCTCAAAGGATTTCTATATCTGCTCATAATTGTTTAATTTCATTTGACCACATATCTGACCATAGACAGATTCGGAGCGCGTGGAAACATCGGATACAAGAGCGAACGAAAGCATCATTCTCGGAGTAAAAAGCACTGAAAAGTGCCGCAAATAAGCGAAAAAACGTTAAAACCGCCCTTCGGGACCAAGAGGCCGCTGGTTCGAATCCAGTCACTCCGACCATATAAATCAGGACGTTTCCGTAAGGAAGCGTCCTGATTTTTTGTTAATAATTCAACTAAAATTCAACTGAACTCGTTTTGTATACGCTACTAATGATGCCAGGGATGCGAAAGACCACATCACCGTGTGCGTTGTAAATATAGAACCACGACTCTTCTTGAGAAATCATCGCAAGACCGTAGAGATTCACCTTCCCGGCAGCAGAAGCAGTGTATTCGCAGATCATGTCGACTTGACAGCGCCGGCTTCGTTTCCGTGAGCAGGCAATTGTCCTTATCTATCTTTCAAGGACACATATTCTGTTTCTTTCTTCACGTTTATATAAGCAGGACGGATGATCTTGCCTGCGTTTTGAATTTCTTCCATGCGGTGCGCGCTCCAGCCTGCGATCCTTGCAATGGCGAATATGGGAGTAAACAGCTCGTAAGGAAGTCCCAGCATTTTATAGACCATACCGGAATAAAAGTCTACGTTTGCGCTTACACCTTTATACATCTTGCGCTTCTCTGCAATAATTTCGGGTGCCATTTTTTCAACGGATCGGTAAAGCTCAAATTCATCGTGAAACCCTTTTTCTATCGATAGCTGTTCGGCATAATAGCGAAGAATATCTGCTCTCGGGTCGGACAGCGAGTACACTGCGTGTCCCATACCGTAAATAAGACCTGCCTTATCAAAGGCTTGCTTGTCGAGAAGTCTTATAAGGTAATCCTTAACAGCGTCCTTATCCTTGGTATCAATGCTCGCCTTCATATCGTCGAACATCTGCATTACCTTAATATTTGCACCGCCGTGACGCGGTCCTTTGAGCGAACCGAGTGCTGCGGAGATGGCGGCATAGGTATCCGTGCCCGACGAAGTTACAACGTGGGTGGTGAAGGTTGAGTTGTTACCGCCGCCATGCTCTGCGTGAAGAACAAGCGCAAGATCAAGGAGTTCGGCTTCAAGAGGAGTATACTGTCCGTCCTCGCGGAGGATGTAAAGCAGATTTTCTGCCGTGTTCAGCTCTTTTTTCGGATAGTGAATGAACAAGCTCTGCCCGTTGTGGTAGTGCTGAAAGGATTGATACCCG
The DNA here is from genome assembly GCA_045590315.1 of Eubacteriales bacterium. Taxonomy (GTDB): domain Bacteria; phylum Bacillota; class Clostridia; order Oscillospirales; family CAG-272; genus UBA4717. The sequence continues at coordinate 907 of JAZNQU010000035.1, read as the reverse complement.
TAAACGGCAAGAAGCGGAAATTCCGCGATAAGCTGCAAGCATTGACGGAGAACATTGGCGGTAGATATGTCATCGGGATTTTCATCGTAGGCATAAAGCGCCAACACACTTCTTGACAATATATTCATCATATCCTTGCCGGGAGCTTTGAGAATCATATCACGGACGAAGGACGGCGGCAAGGAACGGTAGACCGAAAGCTGCTCGCAAAAACGGTCAAGCTCGTCTTTGGTCGGAAGTTTGGAGAACAAAAGCAAATATACAGTTTCTTCAAAACCCGGGCGATTGTCTGCTACAAAGCCATTGACAATATCCCGCACGTTGATTCCTCTGTAATAGAGCTGACCTTCGCAGGGAATCTCATTTCCTTGTTCATCCTTGTCTTTCGCCTTGATGCGAGAAACCTCGGTAAGTCCCGCGACAACGCCGTTACCGTTAATATCGCGCAAGCCGCGCTTTACGTCGTGCTGTGCATACATTTCCGGGACGATGTGATTGCTTGCGTCCGCACGAGCTGCAAGTTCTCTGATATATGGGGTAATTTCGGAATAATTCATTTGTTTACCTCCTTATGAAGATACGTGTTATTTGATCTATATCAGGGGGCTGAATCGCATTACTTCCGTTTTGCGCGGTAATGTATTTGTATTCGTGCGCCTTTCCTTCTTTGGTTAGAACCGTTTTTATTATTGTAACATAAATTTATGAAGAAATCTACCGTTTCCCGCAAACAGTCTCGGCATTCTCCTCACCACGGGAGCACATCCGAGAACGGTAGGATTTAAGGGTGAGGAAGAACCCAAGGAACGCGGTGTGACCTTACCGCGCTACCCGCGACGGGAACTCTTTACGGGAAAAGGACTTTTCGTTGTAGGAGGCGGATTTGCCGCCGCCAACCATGCAAGTC
>JAZNQU010000034.1:0-2069 GCA_045590315.1 Eubacteriales bacterium | reverse complement strand
TTGGCCTCCCGACTTCCGAAATTGTAGACGGAGTCGGTCAGTTTGCCGTGCGCGGAAGCATCGTTGATATATTCCCGCCCCTTTACGACTATCCTGTACGAATTGACTTTTTCGATACCGAAATAGACCAGATGGGATATTTTGACCTTTTAACGCAAAGAAAAACGGAAAATCTCGTTTCAGTCACAATCCCGCCGGCAAGAGAGCTTATTCCGTCATCAGAAAAGCGAGAAATCATAAAGAAGAGTATTGAGCTTCTTTTGAAAAAAGTTGACAATGAGCGTGTGGAAAACGAGCTGAAGGAAGAGCTTAATGCTGTAAAAGCGGGCGAAGAGCTTGCTTTTATTGATAAATTTCTTCCTCTTGTTTATGACAGGCCCTATTGCCTTTTAGACTATTATCTTGATAAAAATTTGAATCTCGGCAAACGTCCGTTAGTGTTTATGCAGGAAAGCAACCTATGCGCCGAGAGAGTCAAGGCTTACGAGTGGCACTTAGCGCAAGAGCTTACTTCACTTGCAGAAAGCGGAAGTCTTGCCGCCTCTATCGGAGTATGGGCAAAGGGACACGGCGATTTTGAAGAATTCTGCGACCTTTGCGGTTTTGTTGTAGTTGATACGTTTGCCGGCGCATCTGACAGACGAAGTATAGGACTTTTCTCGTTTGAAGCCAAGCAGACTGTTAATTACTGCGACAACTTCGAGCTACTGTGTGAAGACCTCTCCACCTACATGAAGCGCTCATACAGGGTAATAATCCTGTGCGAAAATGAAGCGGCGGCAAAAAGCGTAAATACGTCATTAATTGACGCCGGCTTCAACTGTATACTTGCTGATACAACAAAGTCCGCTGACACGCTTAATCCCAAAACGGCGTATGTGCTGACAGGTACTACAATACCGGGATTTGAACTCACAAGCACGCGCTTTGCGCTCATGAGCATGTTACCATCGGGTAGTTATTTAAGATCGGTTCAAAATACAAATAAGCGCAAAAAAACACGTCGTGAGCAGGAAAAGCAGATATTATCATATACCGATCTCAACGAAGGTGACTACATTGTACACGTAAACTACGGTATCGGAAGATACGTGGGTATACAAAAGCTCACTACAGACGGCGTTACAAAAGACTATATCAAGCTGCAATATGCAGGAGAGGACACACTCTTTATTCCAACAAATCAGCTTGACAACGTAAGTAAATACATCGGTGCACGCGCCGAGGACGGAAACGTAAAGCTTTCAAAAATGGGCGGCGCCGAATGGGGCAAGGCAAAGATACGCGCAAAAACTGCCGCCAAGAGCATGGCAAAAGAGCTTATAAAGCTTTATGCAGAAAGGCAGACAAGAGAGGGCTTTGCTTTCAGCAAAGACGACGATGCACAGCTGCAGTTTGACTCATCGTTTGAATATGAAGAAACCGACGGTCAGCTTTCTGCAATTGACGACGTAAAACGCGATATGCAGAAAAAGGTTCCTATGGACAGACTTATATGCGGCGACGTCGGATACGGCAAAACGGAAATAGCACTTCGCGCTGCATTCAAAGCGGCTATGGACGGTAAACAAACTGCCGTACTTGTGCCCACTACTATTCTTGCATTCCAGCATTACCGCACGTTTGTCTCGCGTATGCGTGGTTTTCCCATCAAGTGCGAAATGCTCTCAAGCTTCAGAACACCCAAGCAAAACGAAGAAACGCTTCGCAAGCTCAGGCGCGGAGACGTTGATATTATTATAGGTACACACCGACTCATTTCAAAAGACGTAAAATTCAAGGATCTCGGTCTTGTTGTAATTGATGAAGAACAGCGTTTCGGTGTTGCCCAGAAAGAGCGGCTTAAAGAGATATCTTCTAATGTTGACATCCTAACCCTTACAGCAACTCCAATACCGCGTACGCTGAATATGGCAATGAGCGGAATCCGCGATATGTCGGTGCTGGAGGAGGCGCCGAACGAGCGTCTGCCCGTCCAGACCTACGTACTTGAATACGACGATATAATCATAGGCGAAGCCATCCGTCAGGAATTAAGGCGCGGAGGTCAGGTGTTCTATCTTTACAAC
>JAZNQU010000033.1:0-8454 GCA_045590315.1 Eubacteriales bacterium | reverse complement strand
AAGCCGCTTGCAGCGGATATGAAGCTTGTGGTGATAGTAAACACGGCAAAGCTTGGAAAGTTAATGAAATAAAACAGAAAAAGCAGACCGTGCGGTCTGCTTTCTGTTTTGGTGCCCAAGACGGGACTTGCCTGCCTGCGGGCAGAGCAGTGGTCGGCTCTGACTGCCACAAAGAGTCTTCACTACCGACCCTTCAAGTCCCTGCATCTCAACAAAAAATAAAGAGCAATAACAAAAGTTATTGCTCTTTATTTGGTGCGGAAGACGGGACTTCACGAGTAAATCTCGCTTTGCTCGATTAACTCGGCAAATGCCGATTTTGTTTTTTATAATCTAAAGTTTTCTTCCGCCTTTGCAGGCTTTAAGCCAAATCATCATTCATACCAAAACAAAAAGCAGACCGTTCGGTCTGCTTTCTGTTTTGGTGCGGAAGACGGGACTTGAACCCGTACAGTGAAAACTACACGCCCCTCAAACGTGCGCGTCTGCCAGTTCCGCCACTTCCGCGTCAACGATATTTATTATACCGCATACGACTCTGTTTGTCAATACCTATTTAGCAAAAAAATCAAAAAAATATTGTGTTTTTTTAAACAAAAAGCGTTGTCAGCTGGCAACGCTTTTTAATCTCAATAAAACGTAGCGACTTCCTGCTCGGGCGGATCGGCTTTTACAAGTGCCGTTACTGTCAGTATCGGGCCCTTGTCTTCGTACAGATCATGCGCTTTCATATCAAATTTTGCGCTTATCATTACCCAGTCGCGGTTGTTGAGCGTCTGCGCTTCGGGCGATATTGCAACTACAGGTCGGTAGGTGATGTCGTTTTCACAGCATACCATTACGTGTCTGCCGACAACGAACGTGTTTTTCGGGAAGCGCTTGTCTACTGCTACGATTCCCTTGAATGTTATCGTCTTGCCGATGTACTTCTGCGGCTCCTCGGTCATATCTCTGTACCAGAGCGCATAGTCGCGATCTTCGATTACCACGTTGTTTGATTCGGTATCAAAGGGAAGTGGGTCGATAGTTTCGTCATACTCGATATGTCCGTCGGGGTAAACGTACGATATAGCCGCGCTTCTGCTGACACCGCGCACTATTTTATGATACGCGTCCTTGTCTACGTTTTCAGGTGTTCTGTTGAGTATTACAACCTCGCAGGAATTTAGCTTGTCAACTGTCTGCGTTCTCATATTAGCGTTGTATACGCCAAACGTGTTCGCATCGGCGAGCATTATTTCCTGGTATATCATCCAACCCATCGGCATTGCTTCGTAAAGGTCTGTAAGCGGCCACATTCCGTTATATTCGACCATAACGCGCACGCTCTTATGCTTTTTAAGGAGCTTTTCAAGAACGTCAGAATTCATAAATTCCTTATTATCGATAACCTCTATCGCTACGTCGCAGGCGAATTTTGATTTATCATATTCTTCCTCGCCCTCTTCAAAAACGAGCAAGAGAGTGTTTTCCTTTATCGCAAAACGCTCGTCTTCAAGCGTTTCCTGTATAAATTTAGTCTTACCTGCTTCAAGAAATCCTGTAAACAGGTACACCGGTACTTGATTTGCCATATTTACGCCTCGCTTAGTCTGCTTTAAAAAGTTTTTCGATAGCTTCTGTATTAAGATTTGAACCTATAACGCAAAGTCTGCCGATTATAGCGGCGCTGCCAAGTCTTACGTCAGGCTCGCCCGGTACGTAGTCGAAGTGGATAAAGCTGCCGTCTTCTGCTTCAACGATACCCTTGGCACGAAGCACCATTCCATAGTCACTTTCGTTTTCAAGCTCTTCAAGAGCATTTTTGATCTCGTCTATCGTGTATTTGCGTGTAGTTTCATGTCCCCAGCTTGTGAACACCTCATCAGCGTGATGATGTCCGTGACCGTGGCATCCGCACGTGCAATCCTCGCCATGCTCGTGGTGGTGTTCATGCTCGTGGTCATGGTGATGATGTTCGTGACATCCGCAATCGCAGTCTTCATCATGCTCGTGATGATGGTGATGATGCTCGTGTTCAAGCTCGTGCAAAACAGCTTCAAGCGTGTCAGAACCTTCCATAGCATCAAGTATCATTTTGCCGTCAAGCTTGTCCCAGTCTGATGTAACGATAGTGCAGTCGTGATTATGCTCACGCAAAAGGGCAACAGCTGCGGCAAGCTTTTCTTCGGATATATTTCCTGTGTGGCTTAAAATTATAGCTCCTGCGTGCTCGACCTGGTCATTGTAAAACTCGCCGAAGTTCTTCATATACATCTTGCACTTGTTTGCGTCTGCAACGGTAGTGAAGCTGTTGAGTATCATGTCGTCGCGACCGACGTCCTTGACTGCGCGGATAACGTCGGAAAGCTTACCGACTCCGGACGGCTCGATAACTATTCTGTCGGGCTTGTATTCGTCAAGCACCTTTGCAAGCGCCTTGGAGAAGTCTCCGACAAGGCTGCAGCAGATGCATCCTGAATTCATTTCTGTTATCTCAATTCCGGCATCCTGTAGAAATCCGCCGTCGATACCGATCTCACCGAATTCGTTTTCGATAAGAACGAGCTTTTCGCCCGCATAAGCTTCTTTTATAAGCTTTTTGATAAGGGTCGTCTTACCGGCACCCAAAAAGCCAGATATGATATCAATTTTTGTCATTTTCTATATTCCTTTCCGAAAGTGGGAGGTTTTTCACCCTCTGTTACAATTTTCATGTAATTATAATAAAAATATTCGCTATAATATAAATAGTATATATTTTTCGCCGGGAAAAGTCAAGAGATGTAAAGAATATAAGAGTAAAATTTTATGCTGTATTCACAATTGACAGACCGTGGTCAAAACTCGAAAAACGACGGTATATTTATATTGACAAACGCTTCAATATCGAATATAATATAGATACGGACATCAAAGGCTCCGGGAAAGGACGGTCATAACAATGGCAGAAGAATTTATTGATGAAAACATATATACATTAACAGACGAGGACGGCAGGGAAGAAGAATTCGTGCTCCTCGGAAGTGCTGAAATCGAAGATAAGATATATCTTGCTCTCGTTCCGGCTGCTCAGGCAGACTCACAGGACGCAGAGTACGTAATCCTCAGACAGGATAAGGACGAGGACGGCGAAGATATTCTTGTTACTATCGACGATGACGATGAATTCGACCGTGTGGCTGATCTTTTTGAAGATGAGCTTTTCGGTGAAGTCGATTACGACACAGAAGACAAGAAATAAGCTTTATGATGCTCCGGTTCGTGTAGTTGAAAAACTGCGCAAGACGTTGGAGTTTAGGGGAAAACCCCTCAAAATTAATTGAGCTATAATTCGAGTAGTCGAAAGATTACACAAGACGTTGGAGTATGGGTGTAAATCCCTCAAAATTAATTGCGCATTAATTCGGATGGTCGAAAAACTACACAAGACGTTGGAGTATGGGTGTAAATCTCAAAGCTCATAAAACCTCACGCGCGCTATGAAGAAACCTGCTTGGTGCGTGATAGTCTTTCACTTGGAACCTACAATCATTAAATGGAGTCTGACTTCCGTGTATGGGTATGCAGACCTCCCGACGCGTCCTGCTTATGTCACGACGCGCACCGGACGTTGGGAGCACAAAGTCATGGAGAGGACACCTACCTTGCATAAGCAGGGTTTCCCTTGAAGACTACACGGCTTGGCGGGGTAAAATTAAATAATTCGGCAGCCTTTTAACGGGCTGCCGTTTTGTCTGATAAGACGCAATAAAAATTGACTTAAAAGAGGGAAAAAGCTATTGACAATTTTGTCTTATAATGGTATACTTATTATGTAGGTAAATATCCTAATACAAACAGACCCGGTCGGAGGTAACGTATGAAGAAAACATATTCGTCACCCGAGGTTGAGACGCTTATTTTTGAAACAGAAGATATAATAATGGTGTCGGGCGAATTCGATATGAATACTCCCGTGGCACATGAAGATACAGAAGAAAAATAACAGCATTGTATTGGCGCATCCCGACTCGGTTGACGCCGGATTTTGTGATTATCGGACAGACGGGTCTCCGTCTGTCTTTTTTGCTTGAAAAGAGGTGAGTAGTCTTGGTGCGAATAAAGCTTGCCGGAATAAATATAGAGATAGACAGTGACAGCGAGTACATAAAAGAAAAGTGCCGCGACTATCTTGCCGATTTTGACGTTCCGGATATGAAAGTCAAAGTCAGTGAGAGTGAAATAGAAAAAGAAAAGGCGCTGGCACCGGGCTTTTCGCGTGATTATTATGAGTATGTGTGCACATATCGTAATATCTGCCTCCAAATGCCTCTTTATAACAGGCTGCTTGTTCACAGCGCGATAATTGATATAAACGGTCGCGGCTATGCATTTACAGCTAAAAGCGGCGTTGGAAAAACTACTCATATGCTCAAGTGGCGGGAAACTTTCGGTGATTCTGTAACCATAATAAACGGAGATAAGCCTATATACGCATTTGAAAGAGGAAAGATTGTTGCTTACGGAACGCCGTGGTGCGGAAAAGAAGGCTTCCACACTAACAGAGGAACAGAACTGCGCGCAATATGTCTTATTCGCCGCGGTGAAGAGAACAAAATCCGAAAAATCGAAGCAAAAGACGCAATGAATTTTATCTTTAATCAGATATTGTTGCCAAAAAGCGCGGACGCGGCCGCAAAGACACTTGAGCTTTGCTCCGAATTACTTGATAAAATTCCTGTGTATGAGTTATACTGTACAATAAGCAAGGATGCCGCAATAGTGGCACGGAAAGAACTTGACAAAGCGTGATTAAACTATTTTCGAGGTAGGTACTGATGAAAGTCAGAAAGGGATTCCTGATGCGCGAGGTCGCCGGCAAAAACGTGGTAATAGCCACGGGCGACGCGGCAAAAAACTTCAATGGAATAATAAAGCTGAATGAGTCTGCAACCATGCTTTGGCGGATGCTTGAATCAGGCGCGAGCGAAGACGAGCTTGTAGACGCGATCACCGAAACATATGACGTGGATCAGATTACCGCCCAGAATGACGTTTCAATGTTTGTAACAAAATTGAAGGGAGCCGGAATCGTAGATGAGTGAAAAATTCAAGCTATCCGATTTTGAACCGATTATACGCGAGGTTGTTGAGTCGGGTGGAGAATTTGTGATGAAAACGCACGGAACGAGTATGCTCCCCTTGCTTTCCGACGGAAACGACAGTGTAGTTTTAATAAACAAGAGCGAGCCTGTAATCGGCGATGTAGCTTTTTATAAAAGGGCAAACGGACAGTATGTTCTTCACAGAATCGTCGGAAAACGCGCCGACGGTTTTGTTATGCGCGGAGATAACCAGATAATAAACGAGTACGGTATAAAGAACGACAATATTATTGCAATAATGTGGGCTTTCGTAAAAAACGGAAAGCGTACGGATATAACTGATGAAAATTATCGTAAGTACGTTGCATCACTTAATACAAGATACAGAAAAAGAAAAATAACAGCATTTGTTTCAAGGCTTAAAAGAAAGCTTGCCTCTCTGTTTTCTAAAAAGGAGGGTAAGCAATGAAGAACAAAGCCGGAGCTTACTTTTTAGAGCTTGTTGACGCGGCTATTCACGGAACTCTTGTTCCCTCAAAGCCTGATGACGTAAGCTTTACAGACGTATACAATCTTGCCGTAAGACATTCGCTCGAGGCCCTCACTTATCTTGCCGTAGAAAGGCTTGAGGGGGCAAGTACGGGAAAGATATTCACAATGTGGTCAGAGCGTTTTTATAAAAGCGTAATTACCGACACAGAACAAAGGGAAGCTTTTATACAGGTATCAAAAAGCCTGACCGGTTGCGGGGCGCAGATCATTCCGATAAAGGGAATAGTAATGAAAGATTACTACCCCGAAGGTGTGATGCGTAGCATGGCAGATATTGATATTTTATACCGCCACGGAAAGCGCAGCGCTATACACAAAACGATGCTTGCGGACAATTATGAGGTAAAGTCTCACAATTCTGTAAACTATCAGGACACTTATGAAAAAGACGGTCACATAAGCGTAGAACTGCATCGCTCGCTTCTTTCCAAAAACGACAAGCTTTACTTTTACTTTGAGCAGGTCTGGAAGAGAGCGAAGCATACAGATGATGGAATATATAAAATGACGCCTGAGGATGAGTATCTCTATCTCATAGCGCATCAGGCAAAGCACTTCTTTGAAAGCGGACTCGGTGTGCGTCCTATAGTTGATATATACTTATACAAGCGCGCGTACGCAGATACGCTTGATATGAAATATGTCCGTAAAATTTTACGCAGGGCTAAGCTTGTGAATTTTGAAAACAGGCTGTCTGCTCTTGCTGATAAATGGTTTTCGGGAATAAACTCCGAGTTTATAAATGATGATATAGAAGAGTTTTTCCTTGCCTGTGAACCGCACGGGAGCAGCTCTAATTTGAGGATAAATCTCACGCAGAAAATGCTTGAGGAAGGCGTAACGCTGCCGGGCGCAAAGAGAAAATACGTTCTTTCTCAGTTTTTTCCCTCCTATAAGACGATGTGCAGCGAGTATAAAACTCTTAGTAAAGCCCCCGTACTATTGCCGGCATTCTGGGCACACAGACTTTTCGGAGTTGTATTTTTGGAAAAAACTTCGGTAAAGAAGCACTTTATTAACGCAAGCAAAAATATCGGAGAGTCTGATGAAAGAGAAGTAGACCTCGCTCGCCGAGTATACGGTTATTTTATTGATTAAAAAACAAAAAGGCTCCATTTCCAAAGAACGCGCTATGCGTGTTCTTTGGGGCTCAGCGCCGTAAGGCAACTGAGGGAGAGTGCGTAGCAAGCGTGCATACGGACAAAACTCCTTCCGTCAAAACCTGCGGTTTTGCCACCTCCCTCAAAGAGGGAGGCTATAACACGAAAAAGGCACCCATGTGGGTGCCTTTAGTATTGTAGGTTTATATCAGAACAATCCTGAGATTTTGCCGTTTGAGTCAACGTCGATCTTTTCAGCTGCCGGAACTTTCGGAAGTCCGGGCATTGTCATAATGTCGCCCGTGAGGACTACGATAAATCCTGCACCTGCCGATACGCGTACGTTCTTAACTGTGATCTCAAAGTTTTCGGGAGCGCCGAGCTTTGTCGGGTCATCGGAGAACGAATACTGAGTCTTTGCAACACATATCGGGAGATTTCCGAAACCAAGCTCAGTAAGCTTGTCTATCTGCTTCTTTGCAGCTGTTGTAATAACAGCGCCTGTACCGCCGTAAATGCGGCGAGTAAGCTTGTTGATCTTTTCTTCGATTGAAAGTTCAGACTCATAGCTGAATTCGAAGTGGTTTTCGCCTTCTTCGCAGAGACGTACTACTTCGTGAGCAAGCTCGATTGCACCGTTACCGCCGTCTGCCCATACAGTGGAGAGAACGCAGTTTACTCCAACTTCACGGCACTTCTTGATAACGAGTTCGGTCTCGGCATCAGTGTCGGTGGGGAAGCGGTTTACTGCAACAACGCAGGGGAGCTTGTATACATTTGTAATGTTGGAAACGTGGCGCATAAGGTTGGGAAGGCCTGCTTCGAGAGCCGCAAGGTTTTCTTCGCCAAGCTCGGTCTTTGCAAGACCGCCGTGCATCTTAAGTGCGCGTACAGTTGCAACAACAACTACTGCAGAAGGCTTAAGCCCTGCAAGACGGCACTTGATGTCAAGGAATTTTTCAGCACCGAGGTCAGCACCAAATCCTGCTTCGGTAACTGCATAGTCGCCTGTCTTCATTGCCATACGTGTAGCTATAACCGAGTTACAGCCGTGAGCAATATTTGCAAAAGGTCCGCCGTGTACAAACGCGGGAGTTCCTTCAAGCGTCTGAACGAGATTCGGCTTGAGCGCATCCTTTAAGAGCGCGGTCATAGCGCCTACAGCCTTGAGGTCGCCTGCTGTTACAGGCTTTTCGTCATATGTATAGCCAACGATAATTCTTGAAAGTCTTGCTTTGAGGTCGTCAATAGAGCTTGCAAGACAGAATACAGCCATAATTTCGGAAGCAACAGTAATGTCGTAACCGTCTTCACGCGGAACACCGTTTACTCTGCCGCCGAGACCGTCTGTAACGAAACGGAGCTGACGGTCGTTCATATCAACGCATCTCTTGAAAGTAATTCTGCGAGGGTCGATATTAAGTGCGTTGCCCTGGTAAATGTGGTTATCAAGCATAGCTGCAAGAAGGTTGTTTGCTGCACCTATAGCGTGAAAGTCACCTGTGAAGTGGAGGTTGATGTCTTCCATAGGTATAACCTGAGCCCAACCGCCTCCTGCGGCACCGCCCTTTACACCGAATACCGGTCCGAGAGAGGGCTCTCTGAGGGCGGCAACTGCATTTTTGCCGATCTTGCGAAGACCGTCTGTAAGACCAACGGAAGTTGTAGTCTTACCTTCGCCTGCAGGCGTGGGGGTGATAGCGGTAACGAGGATAAGCTTGCCGTCCTTACGCTCT
>JAZNQU010000032.1:0-14627 GCA_045590315.1 Eubacteriales bacterium | reverse complement strand
TCACCTCTTCAATTTTCAAAGCTTATAGCCGGCGCTGAATATGTGTTTACAAGCACATTCCACGGTGCTATATTTACACTTTTAAATCATAAGCGGTGCTGTATACTCCCTGTCCGTGATAAAGGCAGAGCCATCGCTTGCAGATTAGGCGAAAATGATCGCCTGATTTCTGATGACTGTGATAGTATAGTCTTTGAATCTGTAATAGAAAAGGATTTCGACACAGAAGACTTCGAAAAACGCCTTGCTCTGTTGCGGGCGGATTCAATGAAAAAGTTAGAAGGAGCATTGAAATGCTTAACAGAATAAAACGATGGCTCTTCCAAAATACAAAATACGGCAAAACAAGATATCTCAATTATCTGTATAGGTATGACTTAGAACAGTACTATGCAAATTCTTGTATGAATACTGAAAATTTCGAGTGTACTGCTTCAAGAATCAGGATCTTGTCTCACGCTATCGAAAAGGGGCTTTCCCTTCCGCACTGTAAGCCGGGATTCGGTAAAGAAAAAATACTTGAGTTAATAAAGCTTAACGAAGAATACTCAAAGCATACCATATGTGCGGACAAACAGGTTTCAGAGCTTGTTTTTGCTACGGTGTCCGCATACGTTAAATTCCAGCGCGAACACAATATTAACCTTGATTTTATTCCCGAAAAGTATTTAAACGCTTCAAGCAATATAAAAGCAGGTACTGCCACTCACATTTCAGGCAGAACGACAGATTTTGAAGCTATAGCAAAATCTCGCCACAGCTCGCGCAATTTTGCTGATACGCCCATTGAAAATGATGTTATAGAAAAAATCGTTGCTCTCGCTCAAAGTGCCCCGAGTGCGTGCAACCGTCAGTCTACACACGTATATGCCTGCGTAAACAAAGAAAAGATACAGGCAATTATGGAAATGCACAACGGAGTCAGAGGCTTTGGACAGCCTGCCGTAGTTTTTGCCGTTGCAGGAAATCTGAATTTATATTTAAACGAATATGAACGCAATATCGTATTTGTTGACGGCGGCATTTTTGTTATGAATTTACTCTATTCAATTGATTCCCTCGGTCTTGCATCATGCCCCGTTATATGGGGATCAGAGCCTGACAATGATAAAAAGCTTGCCGATTTACTTGGAATTCCCAATAACCACAAGGTCGTAGCTCTCGTTATGGCAGGTTATTATCCTGAAGACACATATACTGCCGCATTATCCCCAAAACGTGAAACACACGATATACTTCATATAATCAAGTAACTTTTATATTGTATCTTCTTAATAGAAAAAAGCGACGGACAAAATCCGTCGCTTTTATTGTTTCTGATTATGCTCTTTCTTTTTCCATAAGCTTTCTGCCCATAAGAACACCCATTGCGGATGCCATCATAAGCCCTCTCGTCCAACCGGATGAGTCACCAAGACAGTGGAGTCCGTCAACACTTGTATTGAGGTTTTCGTCTGTCTTGACTCTGTTGCTGTAGAACTTAAGTTCAGGCGAATAAAGAAGCGTTTCTTCCGATGCAAAGCCCGGTACTACATTGTCAACCGCCTGAATGAAGTTTATTATATTCATCATCGCGCGGTATGGCATCGCCGCAGTTATATCGCCTGCTACAGCATCCGGTATTGTCGGCTTTACGTTTGAGTACGCAAGCTCCTTCTGCCACGTTCTCTTACCGTCAAGAATATCGCCGTAACGCTGAACGAGAATATGTCCCGTTCCGAGCATATTAGTAAGCTCGCCTACCTTACGCGCGTATTCGATAGGCTGATCAAACGGCTCGCTGAAGTTATGTGACACAAGTATTGCAAGGTTTGTGTTCGGGCTCTTGAGTTCCTTATACGAGTGTCCGTTTACAACGGCAAGCCCGTTATCATAATTTTCCTGTGCAACAAATCCACCGGGATTCTGACAGAACGTTCTTACCTTGTTCTTAAAGGGCTTTGGCCAGCCGATAAGCTTGGACTCGTAAAGCACCTCGTTTACCTTTTCCATTACCTCGTTGCGCACCTCAACGCGCACACCGATATCAACTGTTCCCGGCTGATGCTCAACGCCGTGCTCACTGCATAATTTTTCAAGCCACTCTGCGCCTCGTCTGCCTGTTGCAACGATAGTTGTATCCGCTTCTATGTCGTAAGTATTATTCTTTTCCGTTACGCTGACACCATAGCATTTGCCGTCTTTAATATTGAGAGTATTGCACTCGCAACCGAATTTTATCTCAACACCATTATCAATAAGGTATCTTTCGAGCTTGTAATATATCTCCTGTGCTTTTTCAGTACCGAGGTGACGTATAGGGCAATCGACAAGCTTGAGTCCTGCCTTAATTGCGCGCTTGCGTATTTCCTTTACCTCTTCTGCATTGCTGATTCCCTCGATCTTCGAGTCAGCACCAAATTCAAGATAGATCTTGTCTGTATAGTCTATAAGCTCAACTACAATGTCCTCACCGACAAGCTTGGGTAAATCACCGCCTACCTCAGGCGAGAGCGAAAGCTTGCCATCCGAGAAAGCTCCTGCGCCCGAAAAGCCTGTGGTTATATGGCAATACGGCTTACAATCCACGCATCTCTGCGTTTCCTTTTTAGGGCAGCGACGCTTTTCTATCGGCGCGCCTTTTTCTACAATTATAATATTCTTTTTTGTCCCCTGACGTATCATTTCTATAGCTGTAAAAATACCGGCAGGTCCGGCTCCAACTATTACAACTTCGGTTTTCATTTTTATATTCCTCCATGTATTTATACCGGGGTATAATATAACACAAGAAAACCCCGCCGCAATACGCGACAGGTTCCCTTCTTTAATTATATACTCATCTCTCGCATTTGTCAATACCGTAATCATTTCAGTTTTTGGCTCTGATCCGCTCTTTTATTACAATTATTGATAAAAATATCACTTACCTATTGACAAAGAGGTACGTATTTATTATAATGTAATCGTTGGGGGTCAAAAGACTCCGCTTTTATTATTTTAGCACGATTTTTGCATCTGTGCCAACATTCCCTGAGAAAGCAAAGTTTTTCTGGGATATATCATCGTTTAAAATTAAATAGATGTACACTTACGGCAGTTCTTAACAAGAACCGTGACGTTTAGTCTGTGAGATCGCATGCTGCAGTCCGCGCCCATTTTTGCGGATTTGTAACAAACTCTTTGCGGGGGCTGTGATCAGCCGTAGGTGGGGTTCGCGCAGAGCTGTATACGGCTGTACGCGGCTCTAGCCGCAAAGGGGGATGCAAAATGGATAAGAATATTATTGATCTTAAGAATATCACTGTCGCGTTTGATGGTGAAACTGTACTTGATGATCTGTCTCTGTCTATTCGTGACGGGGAATTTGTAACTTTGCTCGGCTCATCCGGCTGCGGAAAGACTACAACGCTCAGAATCATCGCGGGTTTCATCGAGCCTGACGCGGGCAGTGTTTTTTTTGATGGTACTGAAGTGAACGGAATCCCTCCGTACAAGCGTCCCGTCAATACGATATTCCAGAAGTACGCTCTGTTTCCGAATTTAAATGTTTATGACAACGTAGCTTTTGGATTAAGAGTCAGCAAAACGCCCGAAAAGGAGATCAAGGAGCGTGTCAGCGAAATGCTTGAGCTTGTCGGTCTTAAGGGCTTTGAGAAAAAGAACATAGCGTATCTTTCGGGCGGTCAGCAGCAGCGCGTTGCAATTGCTCGTGCGGTCATAAATAAGCCTAAGGTGCTTTTACTTGACGAGCCTCTTGCGGCACTTGACGCAAAACTCAGAAAAGATATGCAGAACGAGCTTAAAAAGATACAGAGAGAGCTCGGAATTACATTTATTTTCGTAACACACGACCAAGAGGAGGCCCTCTCGATGTCCGACACGGTAGTCGTAATGAACGAGGGCAAGATACAGCAGGTCGGCACGCCTATCGACATATACAACGAGCCTGAAAACGCATTCGTTGCAGACTTTATCGGTGAATCCAACATAGTCGACGGCGTTATGATCGAGGACTTCAAGGTAAACCTCGGCGGAAGAATATTCGACTGCCTTGACAAAGGATTTGACAAAAATGAGCCTGTTGACGTTGTTATCCGTCCTGAAGACGTTGACATAGTTGAGCTTGACAAAGGCATGATAGCAGGTAATATCACCTCGGTAACCTTCCGCGGCGTACATTTTGAGTTTATCATAGACGTATGCGGCTTCAAGTGGATGATACAGACTACCGACTACCACGAGGTGGGCGAAAACGTCGGTCTTTATATCGAGCCCGATGCTATTCACATAATGAAAAAATCGAAATACTCGGGTATGTTCGGCGACTACAGTTCGTTCAGCGACGAAATGGATAACATAAGCAACCCCGACTTTGAAGAAGGACAGCCGTCTGATAAGGAGGTAGAAGAAGCTTGAATAAAAAAAGCACTACCGCACTGTTAAACTCTCCTTATGCAGTATGGGCGGCAATATTTATAGTAGTACCGCTTTTCATAGTAGTGTATTACGCTTTTACGGATGCAAGCGGCGCGTTTACTTTTGATAATATCAAAAGTCTTGGCGATTATACCGACATATTCATCATTTCAATCCTGTACTCGCTGATAGCAACGCTTATAACTATAATAATCGCTTATCCCTTTGCATATGCTATGACAAAGAAAAGCATCGCCTCGCAAAAGATGCAGATGATGCTCGTTATGCTCCCGATGTGGATGAATCTTCTTATACGTACTTATTCGTGGCTTAATATTCTTGAGCGCAACGGACTTATAAACAATTTTCTCGCTCTTTTGGGAATAGAGCCTCTCAAGATGATAGGTACTCCCGGTGCTGTCATTCTCGGTATGGTATACAACTACCTGCCTTATATGATACTCCCGATATATACGGTGCTTTCAAAAATCGATCCTACTCTGCTTGAAGCAGCAGAGGACCTCGGTTGCTCAGCTTTTGAAAAGATGCGCCGTCTGATAATACCTATGAGTATGCCGGGCGTTGTATCGGGTATCGCTATGGTGTTCGTTCCCTCTGTTTCAACCTTCTATATTTCACAGAAGCTTGGCGATGGAAAGATAATGCTTATAGGCGACGTTATTGAACGACAGATACAGGTCTCATATAACTACAACTTAGGCGCTTCAATATCTCTTGTGCTTATGGTAATGATACTTATAAGTATGACTGTAATGAACCGCTTTTCGGACGCGGACGGAGGTGTTGTCGTATGAAGAAAAAAACTTCGCCTCTTTACAACGTCATCCTCGCGCTCGTGTACATCTTTATGTACGCTCCGATACTCGTAATGGTATTCTTCTCTTTCAACGAGTCAAAAAGCACGTCTGTATTCACAGGCTTTTCGCTTAAATGGTACGCTGAGCTTTTTTCAAGAAGTGACATTATGGAAGCACTTCGCAACACGCTTGTGCTTGCAGTGCTCTCGGCAATTATCGCAACCGTTATTGGTACAGTTGCCGCATACGGTATTTACAGAACAAGAAGCCACATCATTTCAAGCTCGTTTATGACAGTAACGAATATCCCGATGATGAATCCCGATATCGTGACAGGTGTTTCGCTTATGCTTCTGTTCGTTTTTATCGGCAGACTTGTCGGCGCGAACACTTCCTTAAACTTTTTTACGCTTCTGATAGCGCATATTACGTTTAATATACCGTACGTTATTTTAAACGTACTGCCTAAACTCAGGCAGACAGACGTGCGACTTTATGAAGCGGCGCTCGACCTCGGTTGTACTCCGAGTCAGGCATTTTTCAAAATAATGCTTCCGGCAATAAATCCCGGAATTGTATCAGGACTTCTTATGTCCTTTACGTTGTCGCTTGACGACTTCGTAATAAGCTACTATACAAGCTCGGGCTTCCAGACGCTTCCCATCAAAATATTCTCTATGACAAAGAGGATTGTCAAGCCCGATATGTATGCTCTCTCAAGCATTATTTTCGTAACTATTCTATTGCTTCTTATAGCTATAAACGTTCTTCAGATAAAAGGAGAGCAAAAGACGCTCAAAAAGTAATCTCTCATACAGAAAGGTAATGATAAATGAAAAAATCTCTTCGTCTTATATCTTTTGTACTTGTACTTGCATCAATAATTCTTTCGGCTTGCTCATGCGCTTCATCAAACGAGCCGTCTTTTACACCCATAGGTGAATACAGCCGCGAGCTTGAGGGTACTGTCCTCAACGTGTTCAACTGGGGAGAATATATCTCCGACGGCAGCGAAGGCTCGCTTGACGTAAACCGCGAATTTGAAAAGCTTACCGGTATCAGGGTAAATTATGAAAACTACGACTCAAACGAGGCTATGTACACAAAGCTTAAAAGCGGCGCTGTATCGTACGATATAATTATCCCCTCCGATTATATGATCGCGCGCCTTGCAAGCGAGAATATGCTTCGCGAGATTGATCTTACTAAAATCACAAACTACAATCTTATAGACGAAAAGTATAAAGGTCTCTATTTCGACCCCGAAGAAAAGTACTCAGTTGCATACAACGTAGGTATGGTCGGACTTATTTACAATACCGAAATGGTCGAAGAAACACCCGACAGTTGGAACATTATGTGGGATGAAAAATACAAGGATAACATCCTTATGTTCAACAATCCCCGTGACAGCTTCGCTATCGCACAGATGCTTCTCGACATCGACATCAACACCACAGACAAGGCTGACTGGGACGCTGCAGCAGATAAGCTTATCAAACAGAGTTCTGTGCGCCAAGGCTTTGTAATGGACCAGATATTCAACAAAATGGAATCGGGTAATGCCGCTATCGGAGCGTATTACGCAGGCGACTTCCTGACTATGCGCGAAAACAACGACTCTCTTGCATTTGTTTATCCCAAAGAGGGTGTAAACATATTCGTTGACTCTGTATGCATCCCGTCAAGCGCTCAGAATTACGAAGCGGCGCTCATGTATATAAACTTCTTACTTGAGCCCGAAATCGCACTTGCAAATGCTGAATACATCTGCTACGCTTCCCCCAACACGTCGGTTGTAGAAAATGAAAATTATTCTCTCAAGGATGAAGAAATCCTTTATCCGAGCGAAGAAGATATGCCTGTATGCGAATACTTCCACGATCTTCCCGAGGAAATACGCTCGTATTACGAGTCGCTTTGGGAAGCGGTAGTAATGTCGTAATCAAAAATAACGGCGAGGACTTTGTCCTCGCCGAATGAAATTATACGTCCTTATATTTGTTATCAGGTCCTGTCATAACCCGTCTTATCACAGTGTCCTCTTCAACGTATGTAAACTCACCGTCGCATTCCCCGATTACAGGCTTGTAGCCGAAAAACAGGTACTGGGCACTCGTCGGATTTCCCACAAGCGAACGGATATTGTCGGGCGCCGCACAAAGACTCCCTTTTATAAGTCTGTAATACATTATCACCTCCCCGACCGCGCCGTCGGGACAAAAAAGCGATATCCGCAGATATCGCCGCAAACACCGCTGTTTTGTGTTTGCCGGACTATTATATCACCTGATTACAATACAAATAGTCGTAAATTATCGAAAGGCAGATTTTCTCATGGAGAAAAAAGATTTAATCCGCGCCGCAAAAGAAGCGGCAAAATCAGCTTACTCACCGTATTCGCATTTTCGCGTGGGAGCTGCACTTCTGTGTGATGATAACAGACTTTATACGGGATGTAATATTGAGAATGCATCCTACTCGGTCACCTGTTGTGCAGAGAGAGTCGCGCTGTTTAAGGCTGTAAGCGATAAGGCAACAGGCTTTACGGATATCGCGATAGTCGGCTCCTCTGACGAAAATTTTGATACTCCCTGTCTTCCCTGCGGAGTGTGCAGGCAGGCATTGTCTGAATTCTGCTCACCACAGTTAAAAATACATTTGTGTGACGGCGATGATATTATCACATATACGCTTGATGAACTCCTGCCGCACAGCTTTAATTTAAACTAAAGAAAGGAAAAATGTTTATGATAAGTAGAAAATCACTTTTTATTTTCGTATCCATTCTCCTTGCAACAATTATAGGTCTGGCTGCCTGCTCGGTAAATATTGACTTAGGCCAAGACGACACTTCCCCACTCAATATTATATATGACGGTAAAAGCAACTACCGTATCGTATGTCCGTACGATATTGACTCTTCGGTTGTGAACGCGGCTCTTCTCTTATCCAACACCACCCAAACCAAAACCGGAGCACTTATTGACGTGGTCGCGGATGTAAACGCTCCCAGAGAAGACTCATCTAAAGAAATTCTTATAGGCAAAACAGACAGAGGTGTTCCGGAATCTGTTTTTGTTGAAAGCCCGATGGAATTTATTATCGCGGCAAGCGGCACAGACATTTATATTCTCGGCGGCTCTGATTCTGCCACTGTGATGGCGCTTGAATATTTTGCGGAAAATATCATAGCAGAACCGACTGTGATAGAAAGAGACTTTGTATACAGACATACCCTTCCGTATACTACTGTAAACGTAAACTCTAAAACAGTCACCGGCTTTTTACTGAACGATTTTGAAGGCGTTGATACAGCACTTGTAGCGCAGGCGCTGAGTGAAAAAACAGGTCTTCCCGTATCTGATGCCCTAAACGGCACAAACGTTTATTTTGAGCTTGATTATTCTCTTGAAAGCAACACGGTACGCTTTGCTGAACGTAATAATGAAATCGTAATAAGCGCGTCTTCTAAAATCGCACTTGAACAGATAGACGAGGTAATTTTAAACAATTTCCCGGGCTACGCTTCACTTAATTTGGACCATGGTTCTTTTGTAGACTTCAGCTATCCGATAGTCAGCATAACGAAGATTTCCAACAATCAAAGATGCTACTTCACGTGTGAAACCGACAAATCACCTCTTGAATATACAGTCGGTGAAGAAATGACGTTTACTCTCTCGCTCAAATACGACGGTGAAACTGTAAGCGCGCCTATGTTCTCATACAAGCTTGAATTTGACGGCAATCAGGAAACGCTGTACGGCGAAGCACCCGGTGAAAGCGGAACTTTTGAAATAAAAACATCAATTGACACACCCGGTTTTGTAAAGATATATGCCAACGCAACAAGCAGCATCGGCGTTGAATTCAGAGATATACTTCCGTTTGAAGGCGGAGCCGCGGCAAACATTGACGAAATCACTCAAAGCGTAAGCGAGCCTGAGGATTTTGATGAATTCTGGCAAAGTGAGATTGCACGCCTTGACGAAGTCGCGCCTGTAATGACGGTAAAAAAAGATATTTCAGAAAACTATCCGGGGTATACAGTTCTTGATATCCGTATCGACTGTGTGGATGCTCCTGTATCGGGATATCTCTCAATACCTGACGGAGCAAAGCCGGGCTCGCTCGGAATACTTGTGGGATATACAGGATACGGTGTAATTTCACCCGAACCTACCGTAAGAGAAGACCGCATTGTATTTACTGTAAACGCTCACAGCCTTGACAACGGCCGTGAAAGCGGTTATTACAGCGAAGTAGCTTCGACAATACTCTATTCATACGGCTTCAATCGTTATGAAAACGCTGACCGTAACAGAGTATATTTCAAAAATATGATACTTCGCGACGTACAGGCGGTACGGTATTTGAAAACTCTCAAAGAATGGAACGGCAAAGACGTTGTTCTTAACGGAGGAAGCCAGGGTGGATACCAGTGTCTTGCAGTGGCAGCCTTTGATCCTGACGTAACTTATGTTTATGCGGCTTACCCGTGGCTTTGCGACCTTGGAAATACAACGCTTAACAGGATACCCGGCTGGCATCCCGAATTTACGGAAGCTTTACGCTACTATGACGCAATCAATTTTGCAAAGCGAATCAAGTGTCAGACGCGTATAGATGCAGGACTTGGCGATTACGTTTCTCCTCCGTCGGGCGTGGCGGCAATGGTTAATGCAATGAGCGCTCCGGTAAAACTCGATTTTACTCAGGGTATGACACATACTCACCTGCCCCCCGAAGCACAAGAGTTTACAATAGAAAAGTAAAAGTAACCGCGGCAAATGCCGCGGTTATTCTTTTAATCAAAATATCTGCCCGTTTTGCAATTTATTGCAAATAAATTTTCTTGTTTTTGGTAAATTTGCCCATAACAAAATTTCTCATTTTATGGTATAATTATTACAGCAAAACAAGGACACGGTGGTAATATGTTCACAGAAAAACAAAAGGTACTTTACGGCTCGGTTGGTATATGCGAGATAAGCGAGATTACAAAGAAAAACTTCGGAGGAAATGAGCTTGACTATTATGTGCTCGTTCCACTCTACCGCAATTCATCAACGGTCTACGTGCCCGTCAACTCATCAGTTCTCTGTCAAAAAATGCGCGTCTTGCCAAGCGAAGACGAAATAATGAGCCTTTTTGATTGCGCGCTTGAAAAGCTTCCCGAATGGGATGAAAACAAATACACAAGACATGAGAAATTTGTTGAAATTCTTGAAAAAGGCAGCCACCGCGACATATTCTCTCTCTCGGTAATGCTTTACAATAAAAACGAAGAACTGCTTGCTCTTGGAAAAAGGCTCCATATCACAGACGAAAGAGCTTTTTCGGACGCTCAGAGACTTATTGATGAAGAGGTTGCATACGTACTTGATATTCCGCGCGAAAGTGTGAGCGAGTTTATAAGTCAAAAAGTAAAAGAAGTTTGCAATAAATAAAAAAACAGGTCGGTTTTTTGTGCTGTCCGTACAAAACGGAGCACAACATCATTACCGACCTGTTTTTTATTTGAATATAAGCTGTACCAGAACCATATAAAAAAGTGTGCCGCCGGCAATGCTGATAAGCGTATTTCTGCGCCAGACATGCAGTAAAACGACTGTTGCACACGCAATAAGCTCCGGAAGTCCAAACGGATATGCGGCAATCTGAGTGCTTCGAAGTGCATATACAACGAGCATACCCATAATGGCATACGGCAGGACACGGCCGAGATATACTATTATCTCAGGCGTTTTTTTATCTCCGCCGAATATCATAAACGGCAAGAAACGCAAAAGTATCGTCACAGCTGCCGCTATCGCTATTATAAGCGCGGAATGTATGTTTTCAGGTGTCATCATTATCCCTCGCTTTCAGTTTCATAAAGCAAAGGGCTGCGCTTATTACTATCATTGCAGGGATAAGAAAGCTGTCAGGTCCGAATATAACAAGGCATAAAAGGGATGCCGTTATTCCGATAACTGAGGCCCTGTGATCCTTTGTACTAAGCCACTGTTCAACGAAAATAGTTACAAACAAAGCTGTAAGCGCAAAGTCGATGCCTTTCGTATCAAATTTTAAAAATGAGCCGACAAGAGAGCCAAGCAAGCTGCCGCTTACCCAATATATGTGATTTAAAAGCGAGACTAAAAAGTAAAACTCCTTGCGCTTATCTCCATCTGTAAGATCGCCGCGCTCTGTGCAGACTATCGAATAGGTTTCGTCAGTCAGCGCAAAAATGCTATAGAGCCTTTTAAGAGGCCTTCCCTTGTAATTGTAGCAATCTACCATAGATATTCCGTAGAACAAGTGCCTTGCGTTTACCATAAGCGATGTGAGTGCTGCTGTTATAAGAGAAGCGCCGCCGGAAATCAGGTCTATTACGACATACTGCAAAGAGCCTGCGTAAATAAAAGCACTCATGGCAAGCGACCAGAAAATACCATAGCCTTTTGTGTACAGGAGAATACCAAAGCCCATACCGAGCACGATATATCCGGTCATAACCGGTAACGTCATTATAAACGTCCGTTTAAAATCACTTGGCTTCATATCTATCTCCTTTCTGTAAGCTACCAGACATTATTTTACTTTATATGATAATTATTGTCAAGAAAAAATCTGTGAATATATTTATATACATTCACAGATTTCTCATTTGTTATAATTAATTAGTTCCGATATGTCACAGCCTAACGCTTCACATATTCTGTTGAGAACATCGCTGTCATACCGAACGACGTTGTTCTTATAGTATTTATCTATAATCTGAAAACCGATTCCCGTTCGCTTTGACAATTCATATCTGGTTATGCCGTGACTGTCAAGATACTTATCAATCGTTAATCTGATCACATTGCCACTTCCCTTCAATATATATTTTAATAACAATATACCCTCTTGACAATCCGTTTATTTAGATATATACTTATATAGATATATAAATAGAGGGGTGATATTTATAAAACTTTTAATTGTAGGTTCACGAAGCATCAAAAGTTTTGATTTGTCAGCATATGTGCCGCCTGAAACCGACTTAATAATAAGCGGAGGAGCTAACGGTATTGACACAATTGCCGAAGAATATGCCGACAAGCATAGAATTTCAAAGCTTATACTCCGGCCAAGATATGATCTGTACGGCAGAGCTGCTCCATTAAAACGTAATGAAACAATGGTGGATTTAGCCGATAGTGTTCTGGTTATATGGGATGGTATATCTAATGGAACAAAGTACACCGCTGAATTTGCCAAAAGCAAAAACAAAGCTCTTACAATAATAAAAAACAGCGATAAAATATAAAGGAGACACCCGCTTTGAAGTGTCTCCTTTATATTTTATCTGCTGCCTACAGCTTTGCGCATACCTGAGGTATCATCAAGCAGGTCGCTGTTTTTCATACGGAGATTATCGGCTATCATTGCAATAAATTCGCTGTTGGTGGGCTTGCCGCGCTGACGGCTTATCGTGTAGCCAAAGTAAGATGTGAGAGTGTCAACGTCTCCCCTGTCCCAGGCTACTTCTATCGCGTGGCGGATAGCACGCTCCACTCTTGAGGGTGTAGTTCCGTGTATACGGGCAACGGTGGGATATAATGACTTTGTAACGTAATTTATCATATCCGGATCATTTATGGTGCGCGTTATCGCAGTCCTCAAAAACTGATAGCCTTTTATGTGTGCAGGAATGCCGAGTCCGTGCATAACGGATGTTACGCTTCTCTCGATAATAGCGTCACGTCCGAAAAGTCTCGCATTAGCCGCCTTGAAGCGCTGATGTTCAAGCTGACTTGTGATTATTCTTTTCACAAAAGCGTAATCAATAGGCTTTTTTAACGTGTACACCGATTTTCCGCCAACTTCATACACCGAATCGTCAAGCGCCATATCCGACATAAGTATTACCTCGCTTGAATAAGCGCGTTGGCCCGCTTCTGCGCTGTTTTCATAAATACTTGTGATATCATCATAATCCATAAGCTCTCTGTCGGATATGATAATGTTATAGAAATTGCGTTCGAGCACACGCTTTAAGGATTCGCAAGTTGAAACGGTATCGACGTTTACATATCCCTCATCTGTAAGCTTTTCGGATAATTCACTCAAAAATTCAGTATTTCTGTCCGCTATAAGTATTCTTTCTGTGATTGTCATAAATAACCCACCTTTTTATTTTTCTTTTATTTGTCAGTTTGTTCCGACTTACGATATTATTTTACCATAAAATGGAAATTATTGCAATTGTCAAAATTCCCAATTTTTTCCAATTATTTTGGTGGATTCTTATAGTTTGCGATAGATTTGTGTCGAAAAAAGGCACCCTCACGGGTGCCTTCTTAATTCATTATTTCTTTTTAACGGTAATAACAACGTCTTCGCCGTTGATGTTCCAATCCTTTGAAACTCCGTCAAGCGCGCCATCGTATCCAATACTGTCTGCAAGGACTATCTTCGACACATATTCGGTGTTTCTTGCAATTATGTCAGCAAGCTTTGCGCTGCCGCATACGAGAACGTCTATACGGTCTGTTACATTGAAGTCAGAATCCTTACGCATCGTCTGTATCTTCGAGATAACCTCACGCACGTAACCCTCTTCAATAAGCTCTTCTGTGAGAGTTGTGTCAATTGCAACGGTTACACCGCCCTCAGCGAGTGAGAAGAAGCCTGTCTTCTGTGTTGCTTCAATGAGAAGGTCTGCTTCTGCAAGGTCAATTACCATATCACCAAGGTCAAGCTTGAGAACACCTGTTGTGTCAAGCTCCTTCTTAGCGGCACTGCCGTCGATTTCAGAAAGCTTCGTTCTGATATCATTAAGACGTTTGCCGTATTTCGGACCGAGAGTTTTCATCTGAGGCTTGAAGTTGTATGAAAGCATACTGTCAACATCCTCAATGAATGAAACCTCTTTGATATTGAGCTCGTCTTCGATAATCTTCTTGTAGAACTCGTTGAGCTCTCTTTCTCCCTTAACGTACATAGCGCCGAGAGGCTGACGGTTCTTGATGTTTGAACCGTTTCTTGCAGCACGTCCGAGAGTAACGATTTTGAGAACCTCATCCATATTTTCTTCAAGCTCTTTGTCGATGAGTGTTGCATCAACTATGGGGAATGAGCAAAGGTGGATACTTTCTTCAGCACCTGCGTCTACTGAGCGAACAAGGTTCTGATAAATTTCTTCTGAGATAAAGGGAACCATAGGTGCCGCAGTTTTTGCAGTTGTAACAAGTGCTGTATAAAGAGTCATGTAAGCATTAATCTTATCCTGAGTCATTTCCTGTGCCCAGTAACGTTCACGACCACGACGTACATACCAGTTACTCATTTCATCAACAAAACTCTGAAGTGCTTTTGCAGCTTCGGGGATTTTGTAGTTTGCAAGACAATCATCAACATCTTTCACCATTGAATTAA
>JAZNQU010000031.1:0-6627 GCA_045590315.1 Eubacteriales bacterium | reverse complement strand
AATGCCGAACACCCCTCTCCAGATTGGGAAAGGCGTATCCGCGCTTTGCAGAAGCTCCCGCGTTTCTGACGCAGACTTTGAGCTTGCCTGCAAAATTTTTGAGTCATCCGGAATGGCACTTCGCCTTGACGAGTCGCAGATGAACACAGTCATCTGCGCCAACGGCTCCTCACCGGCATATTTCTACTACTTCATTGATGCAATGGTACGCTCTGCAAAAGCGCAGGGGCTCACCGTTGACGAGCACACGCTCACCGAAATGATCTGCCGCACAGTTATCGGCTCGGCAGAAATGCTTATACAAAGCGGAAAAAGCGCAGAGGAGCTTATCCGCGCGGTAACTTCCCCGAACGGCACAACTGAACGTGCGATGAATGTCTTTTATGAAGAAAAAACGGATGAAACCATTGATCGCGCAATGTGTGCATGCACCGACAGAGCCGAGGAAATGGCAAAAGAGTTTGGCGCGCAGTCATAACTTTTTCACTCACCGCATAGAATGTACAAAAACTATCGGCGGTGATGTTACGTGTATAAATTCTTCCAAAGAGGACAAGCAAACACTTTTCTTGACAAGCGCACAACGCTTTTGGCATGCTCTGCGCTCCTTATATTCGGCGCGTTTATAGGATGCGCCATCTACCGTATTCTCGGAATCGGAGAATCGGAGCTTTACGACAAGCTTATCGAACGCTATTTTTTGGCACTTTTCTATAAGTGCACCTCCCCACTCGACATTGCACGTGTTGCGGCGGACTGCATAATCCATGAGCTTTGGCTTTTTATCGCTGTATTTTTGTCGGGATTTACGCTGTTTTCAGGAATTGTCGGGACGCTTGCAATGCTTTACCGAGGCGTGCTGTTCGGCTTTGCCGTTACAATGCTTCAGTTCTCATCCCGCACGGGACTTTTGCTTGACTCTATCGTATATCTCGCGGCATCGTTTGCGCTGTGTATGCTGCTCGCGATTTTATCATCGGAAGCTGTTATGTTCTTCTATTCACAGCGCACTGTCACTATTAAAAGTGAGAGCACAAAGCACTATGTGCTTACGTTTCTTCGCATCTGCGCCATAGTAAGTGCCGATGTGCTTTTCATGCTGTTTTTGATATATGTGTACATATAAATTTTTGGATGAACCCAAAACGAAAGGAAATAAAAATCTTGAAACTGTTCGGAAAAGAATTTAAGCTGTTTAACTACAACAAAGACGGTAAAGGAGTAAAAAAAGAACCGGAGGGCCCAAAAAATCTTGCCAACTTCTTTAAGCACTACTCAAGCAAATTCACCCGTCTTTTCGGCGTAAACCTGTTTTACGTTATCGGAAACTTCCCGATCTTCTTTTTAATACTCGCGCTCAGCGGAAACCTTAACCGTCCGTCTTTTGCGCCGTCATACAAAATGTTCGCCCCGCTCTACGGAGTTATGACTCACGAGCAGTCGCCCGTAACCTCGGTGCTGTACGGCATATGGGGCGCACAGTCAGAGATAAGCTTTCCAACGGTATGGACAAACATATTTTTAGCTCTCTCTGTTCTGCTTATCTTTACATTCGGATATGTTAACACCGGAACCACGTATATTCTTCGCAACATGGTAAAGGGTGAACCGATATTCATGTGGGACGATTTCTGGTACGCGATAAAGCGCAACAAGCGTCAGGGCATGATAATGGGTATCCTCGATGCGCTTCTCTCGTTCGTATGCGTATATGATGTGATCTTCTTCTACTACAACATCGGCGTGTCGGGCGTGGCAAACTTTATGTATCTTGCTTCCCTGCTTATTACGCTCTTATGGTTCTGGATGCGATTCTATATCTACATCCTCATGATAACCTTTGATCTGTCCATATTCAAGATACTCAAAAACGCGCTTATCTTCGCGCTTCTCGGCTTCAAGCGAAACTTAATGGCAACGATAGGCATCGCCGCATCGCTTATCATCACATATTTTGTAATGCTCTACGCGCTCCCGATCGGCATAATCTTGCCGTTTATCATACTCATCTCCACGGGCGCGTTCATGGCATGCTATGCGGCGTTCCCGAAGATAAAGCAGCACATGATAGACCCCTACTACAAGGACAACAAGCCCGAGGAGCACGAGGAACCTATCTTCCACGACCTTGGCTGATGAATACATCGCGCCAAAAATCCGTCCTTTAGGGGCGTCACTCTAAAAGACAGTTTTCAAAAATACGGTATATCTCGAAGGAGGTATGCCGTATTTTGATACATACGATTTTCGTAGACCGAAATATCGAAAGGTACAAAATGAGCGAGCCGTTTTTTGCGGCTCGCTTTTGTATATTGTTTAAAAAACTGTCCTTTAGAGTACGTCCTCCCGGACGGATTTTTTAATATTTATCTCTGTGGAATGCATAGCCGATAGCACTTCCCATAAGTGCTAAAAAGCCGTATTCGAATATGTAGTGTATATCGCTCTGCGCGTAGTAGAAAACAAGTGTCGGCGCGAAGATAAGCGATACTATAAGGCAGTAGTACCAAACCCAGCCGTTTATTTTTCCAAATATGATACCGCTTCCAAGACAGCACGCGGGAGTGATTATCTTTAAGGCGTAATCCTCAAATGCCGTGTCACGAAGTACAGGCGGAAGAATATAAAAAATCACAAACATCGCGGCTATATAAGGAAGCCATTTTAAAAACGGAACCTTTGTCATTTTTGTTCTCCTCGCCTTTGCTAATTACGTGCCGCACGGCGAGCCTTGGCTGCTTCCCATTCGGCTTTTTCTTCATCCGTTGTAAGCATGAGCGGTGGAACAGCAGTCGGCTTTTCATTTTCGTCAAGTGCGACAAGCGTGAGATATGCGGAGTTTATCAGCTGACGGCTGCCGTCAAGCTTTTCCACATATGAACACACGCGAACATCCATGGACGTTTTGCCTACATAAACGATTTTGGCGCAAAGTACAACAAGACTGTTTGCATAAGCCGGTTCTTTGAATTCAAGCGTATCCACGAGAACCGTTGTTACATTTCTGTTCGCGTGGCGACGCGCCACGACAGCAGCACAGATGTCGATCCATTCCATAAGCTTTCCGCCAAATAAACGGTTGTAACCGTTCATCGTTCCGAGATTTATGATCTGAACCGACTCTGTGTATGAATCCCCCGGTGTTTTGGGCTGTAAATTCATCATATCAAATCCTTTAGTTTCTGAACTTTATTCCGCCGTTATCGTCAAGCTCAACTATCGCAAGCGACTCAAGGCGTATGCCGCGCTCACGTATAATTGCGCCGCCCTCTTGGAAGCCCTTTTCGATACAAATGCCCACGCCAGCAAGCGATGCACCTGCCTGCGAGAGAATATCGCACAAACCGAAAACTGCTTTTCCTTTCGCAAGAAAATCGTCTATTATAAGCACATTATCCTCGGCGGTTATGTATTTCTTAGATACGCGGATGTCATATTCCTTTCCCTTAGTGTAGGAAACGACCTTTGAGGTGTAAACGTCCCCGTCAAGATTTTTCGATTCAGACTTTTTGGCGAAAACCACCGGAACGCCGAAATACTGTGCTGCAATACATGCAATGCCGATACCTGAAGCCTCAACTGTGAGAATTTTTGTAACGCCGGCATCTGCAAACAGACGGTGAAACTCCTTGCCAATTTCGTTGATTAGCTCCACGTCCATCTGATGATTTAAGAAGCTATCAACTTTAACGATTCCTCCGTCCTTGATTACTCCATCCTTTAATATACGATCTTCAAGTAATTTCATAAGTTTTTCTCCTAAAAATGCAAAATTATGTGAAAATCCCGCACAAACCGTAAAGTTATCCATAAACTGACGGTAGTGGGGTGATTTTTTGAAACGTTACCGTTTATCCGCGCTCGTAGGGTTTATAATGCTCATTCTCGCTCTAATATCGCTTATACTGTTTTGCGTGATTGAACTAAAAATACGTCCGCTCATCTGTGAAGCGTCACGCAGCCGCGCACGCGCTTATGCCACAGAGATAATGAACAGCGCCGTTACAAAGGCACTATCTCTCGGTGCTCCCATCGTTAGCGTAAAGTCTACCGCTGACGGTGTTGCCAGCGTGGAAACCGATATTGCGGCACTCTCAAAGCTTCGTGCCGATGCAATAACCAATCTGTCAGAGCTTATGTCAAGCGAAGAAAAGATGAGCTTTTCTGTCCCTCTCGGGAACCTCACCGGAACGGCACTCATAGCCGGTCACGGTCTGCCGGTGAAGATTCAGCTTGTCCGCATAGGCGACGTGACAGCAGATGTACACACGGAATTTGTTGAATCCGGAATAAATCAAACTCTTCACAAAATATCACTTCGAGTGAGGGTGACAGTTAACGTATTCGTTGCCGGAAAAAGCGAGAAGCTTGAGGTGGCAAGCAACATAACCCTTGCGGAAACCGTGATAGTCGGCAAGGTGCCTGACGCTTACACAGCGATAAACCGATTTGAGATAGACGAGGACGAGGAAAACGACCTCAATGACTACGCCGCTTCCCTACCGTAATCTCACAAAAACAGGTACATTACTTATAGTATACCTTATTTTTCGGCAAAAATCAATGCCCCAAAGAAATTTTTTCGTTTTTCTCTTGCTAAATCCGACATTGTGTGATAGAATATAATTATGGTATTATGCCCATTAGCTAAGAAAGGACATTTACAATGGATAAAAAATTATCTCCGGCGTTCCGCACATCTCTTAGCGGCTTTAATAAAGCGGATGTCAATGAGTACATAGCAAAGCTCTCAAATGAGTTTGACGAAAAGAATACAGAGCTCGAAAAAGAGATTGAGAGCTTGAAGGCAGAACTCGAAAAGGTAAACGAGCTTCTCGCGGCTGAAAAAGAAAAGCGCGAGGAAAGCGAAAGCAAGCTTTCCGGCGACAGCGAGCTTTTAAAGAAGCTTGTAGCGGCAGAGAGTATTATCGCTTCACAAAACGAACAGCTTGACAGTAAAAATGCCGAGATCGAGCACCTTAACGCAGAGATTGCCGGCACCGCCGAAAAGCTTGCGCATTTCTCTGAAATCGAGAGCAAAATAAGCGAATATGAGGCAATGAGTGCGAGAATGGGCAATATTTTCATGGGTGCCACCGCCGAGGCTGATAAGATAAAGGAAACCGCCAGGGCTGACGCCGACGCGCTTATTCGCGAAACAGAAGAGAGGTGCGGCAAGCACGCGCTTGAGGTTGAAAAAACGCTGATTGATTATGTGATCTCACAGAGAAACGTTATAGATGAACTGTTTGACACAACCCACAAATCAATAGCAAATGTGCTTGACGTTTATGAAAAGAAAGCGGAGCGTATGATAAAAGAAACCCGAGCTTCGCTAAACATAACCGTGCCAAATGGCGACACAAATAAAGCTGAATGACTTCTAAAAGAAAGCGTACCGCTTACGAAGAAATCGGTGAGCGTATACGTGATATACGAAAAAGAAAGGGACTCACTCAGGCACAGCTTGTCGGCGGTGAGATCACCAGAAATATGCTCTCGCGCATAGAAAACGGTGTGGCACTTCCCTCCCTGCCCACACTTTGCGCCATTGCCGACGGACTTGGTGTTCCGGCAAGCTTGCTTCTCGGTGAGCTTGACGGTTACGAAAGCTATAAGCTCGGTGCAAAACTGAGAACTCTTGTTGACAGCGGAAACTTTGAGGCAGCAATCAAGCTCTTTGAGTCAAACAGTCACGCTGATATCACAGAGGACATCAAATTTTCGTTGGCAAATGCGTTTATTGGGTATGCGGATATCTGTTATGCCGGCGGCAGAATGAACGAAGCAAAGGCTTTTCTCGATAAAGCACGTGCCATATCTGATGTTAATGACCAAGCACGCGTGCTTTACGGTCTTATTGCTATTTCAGAGCTTGCCGATACCGGTGTCGAAGCATATGACAGCGACGAAAAAATAAAAGAGCTTGCATTTGACTCTAATGTCAAGGCGCTTTACCTCTATGCGCTTAAATCCCTTGATAAGCTTTCAAAAGAAGAATACGCAAAGCCGCATGAAAAGGCAGAAGAACTGTGTGCGTTTTTTTCCCCGATTATTGAAGCACTCAGCGATAGCGGATACAGAGCTCACATAGATGCCAAGCTTGACATGATAAGTGCTGACTATCTTTCAGCAAAGGCGAAGCTTATAAAGGCGTTGTCGCATGAGCTTACCGTGCCGCTTCTGTGGTCGATATACACCGACCTTGAATTCTGCTGTAAATGCTGCTACGACTTTGAGAATGCGTATAAATACTCAACTCTTCGGCTTGAGCTTGTCGCCAAGATAAAATAACTTATAAAGAAAGCTTTGGTGAAAACAATGTGTGGTATGCGTATTGGACAAGGCTATGATGTGCATAGACTTGTTGTAAACAGAGCCTTGATACTCGGCGGCGTTAATATTCCCCATGAAAAAGGACTTGACGGTCACTCGGATGCCGATGTGCTCGTTCATGCAATAATGGATGCCCTGC
The DNA here is from genome assembly GCA_045590315.1 of Eubacteriales bacterium. Taxonomy (GTDB): domain Bacteria; phylum Bacillota; class Clostridia; order Oscillospirales; family CAG-272; genus UBA4717. Next base: position 152 of record JAZNQU010000031.1, on the reverse strand, counting down.
TCGGCGCGGCGGCACTCGGTGATATCGGCAAGATGTTCCCGGATACCGATGAAGAATGGCGCGGTGCTAACAGTCTTAAGCTTCTCTCTGCCGTTACAAAGCGGCTTTCTGACAACGGTTACGTCATTGTAAACATTGATTCAACCGTTATT
>JAZNQU010000030.1:0-5005 GCA_045590315.1 Eubacteriales bacterium | reverse complement strand
CCGTATCGTTCACTGCGGCGGAGATGCAACGGGCAGAGAAACCACAAAAACTCTCGGCCAGATAGCAATGAGCAAGCCGAATGTCACATCACTTTTCGGCACTTATATGATAGATATAATCACCGATAAGGGTAAAGCTGTCGGCGGTATATTCCGTGATACAAAAAACAACAAGGACTTTATCATCCGTTCATCAAATATAATAATTTCAACCGGCGGTATCGGTGCAATATATAAACATACGACAAATCCGCGTGACGCGATAGGTGACGGTATTGCCGCGGCAATGCGCGCGGGTGCCGAGGTCGTAAATATGGAGATGGTGCAGTTCCATCCCACAACACTTATTCCGCACTCAAGCAGCGACAGACTTTTCCTCATATCAGAAGCGGTAAGAGGAGAGGGCGGTATACTCAAAAATCACGAGAAGACCGCGTTTATGCAGGGCAAGCACGAGCTTGCAGATCTTGCTCCGCGTGATATCGTAACGCGTGCAATACTTGCCGAACTCAAGCGTTCAGGCAAAACTCACGTATTTTTAGACGTTTCATCAATGACAAAGGAATTTTTCTCAAAGAGATTCCCGACAATATATAACGAGTGTACAGAGTTTGGAATCAATATTCCCGAGGATATGATACCCGTAAGACCCGCACAGCATTACCTTATGGGCGGTATACGCACAAATCTCTGGGGTATGACAAATGTCGAAGGACTTTACGCCTGCGGTGAGTGCGCCTGGACCGGTATACACGGCGCAAACCGCCTTGCAAGCAACTCAATGCTTGAATGCCTCGTTTTCGGCAGACGCGCCGCAAGACATATCAATGAAAAAATGCTTCCCGAAGTAAACTTTAAGCTTCCTGAAACCAAGCTTTCTGGCGAAGAGAAGCTGACACAAAAGTACATAAGCGGAACAAAGGGAAAAATACGCGATATAATGACCGAGTACGCAGGACCCATCCGTACGGAAAAAGGGCTTGCCGAAGCCGCAGGTAAAATATACAGAATATATAAGAAGCTTCAGAATATTTCACTTTGCGAAAACGAAGAATACGAGCTCTATAATATGACTGAAAACGCGTATAAGATAGTGACCGACGCGCTTTCGCGCAAGGAAAGCATCGGTGCACACTATATTGTCCACGAGGATGAAAAGTAATGAATAACACACAAAAACTGCCCGTAGCAATTTCTGCCGCGGGCAGCTATAATACAGAAGAGATTATACAGATTATCGAAAAGCATTTTGAGATAATCGGGGTAGATACTGAAACTTTTAAAAATAAAAAAGTTGTTATCAAGCCTAATCTTATAATGAAAAAAGCGCCCGAATACGCGGCAACCACCTCCCCCGAAATACTTGACGGGGTACTGACGTATCTCGACAAATGTGACTGCGAAAACGTCACTATCGCCGAAAGCTCGGGCGGTCCGTATACAAAACAGTCTCTTGAAGCGGCATATAACGTATGCGGAATAAAAGCGGTAGCAGAAAAGCATAAGGTTGATCTTAATTACGATACATCTTATACTGAACTTGCGAACCCCGAGGGTAAGATCGTAAAAAGCTTTAACGTAATAACACCTGTAGCAAATGCTGATATAATAATAAATCTGCCAAGACTTAAATCTCATTCACTCACGGGAATGAGTGCGGCGGCAAAAAACTATTTCGGAGTTGTACCCGGACTGCAGAAATTTGAGTTTCACGCAAGATTTCCCGATTATAACGACTTTTCCGCTATGCTCGTTGACCTCGCTTCATGTATGATGAAGAATGCATTGACAGTAAATATACTTGATGCTATAGTCGGCATGGAAGGGAACGGACCCACAGGCGGAACACCGCGAAAGATCGGATGTATTCTTACATCAACAAACCCGTTTGCAATAGACACAGTTGCAAGAGAACTCATATCCGCAGGCGAAGTACTCACCGTAAAAGAGTCAGCGGAAAGAGGATTTACCTCTCTTGATGCAGATGAAATTAACCTTGCGGGCGATGACTATAAAAACTTTATTGTCAAGGATTTTAAACAACCCGACTCAAGACGTCGAAGAGCTGCCGGGGTACTGACATTCTTCAGCAGCGGAAAAATCGGTGAGTTTTTCAGACCTCGTCCGGTCATCAGCAAAAGATGTATCGGCTGCGGAGAATGTGAAAGAAGCTGCCCGAAAACAACAATATCAATGAAACAGACTAAAGGCGGCAAAAGAGTTGCCGATATTAACCTTGATAAGTGCATCAGATGCTTCTGCTGTCAGGAACTTTGTCCGATACACGCGATAGACGTAAAAAAGAACGGACTTGTTGCTATTGTAAATATGTCAAAGAAAAACAAAGGTGAGAAATGAAAAAGATCACACTTGATGCTAATGCAAAGATCAATCTGTATCTTGACGTTACCTCAAAGCGAGATGACGGATACCATAATATCGAAAGCGTAATGCAGTCTTTAACGCTTTCGGATAAAGTGAGTGTCACACTTTCAGATAGCGAAAAGATCAAAAGCATAAAGCAACACTTTATAAATTCGGATTTGCCCTGTGACGAGACAAACCTCTGCTACAAGGCGGCAAAAGCATATCTTGATAGCTTTGGTATCGATGAATACAATATAGAAATAACCGTAGAAAAGAATATACCCGAGGCGGCAGGACTTGCAGGCGGAAGCGCAGATGCCGCCGCGGTAATCCGTGCGCTCGATACGCTTTATAATAAAAACAGCAGCGACGCACGCCTTTGCGAAATCGGACTGAAGGTCGGCTCGGATGTGGCATTCTGTATCGTCGGCGGTACTTGTAAGGTCACAGGCAGAGGAGAAAACGTCGAAAAAATAAGACCGATGCCCGATATGTGGGTGCTCGTGTCAAAATCCGCAAATGAGTCGGTATCAACAAAAGAAGCATACAGACGAATTGACTCAAAAGAAAACCCCTCACTTGCTCAGATAACGTTTAGCGAATACGTAAATGCGCTTGAAGCAGGAAATATAGAAATAATCACAAACGGCACTTATAACATATTTCAAAGCGTCATGAAAGATTTGCTTTGTGATACTTATAAAATAATCGAGTCAATGAAAAAAGACGGAGCGCTTTGCTCGATGATGAGCGGAAGCGGCCCGTCCGTATTTGGATTGTTTGATGATTATGAACTTGCAAAATCAGCGCGCCATAATTTAAAAAGCGAATACTTCGCAGAGCTTTGCAAGCCTGTGTAAATTATCGATTCTGCCTGTATACCTCAAAAGCAAGAATACTTGCGGCACTTGCAGCAGATAGTGCGGCGGGAAAATCCCTGCCGTAGTCAAGCCTTGTAATAATATCGGCATTTTCAAGAAATACCTTAGATAAACCGCGTTTTTCTCCGCCAACGGCGAGAAGAAGCGGTTTTTTTAACTTTGTTTCATATACAGACTCGGAGTTTTCAAGCTCGGCGCAGACTATACTGTAGCCTTTAGACTTGAAAGTTGAGATACAAGTATCGGCATTTGCAATATATATGTTCATCTGCTCGCTTGCACCTGCCGATGCTCTGCAGACAACACCGGAAGCACTCATCCAGTTTCTTTCGGGAAGAATGATTCCATCTGCACCTGAAGCATACACAGAGCGCAGAGCGTAGCCGAAATTGTACGGGTCCTCAATTCCATCGAGCATAACGTAAAAACCATCTGATACAAGCTTGTCAGGTGAGAGGAGAGGGAAGTTTCTGCCTGAGCAATAAGTGATAATACCGCCATGACTTGATCCGACGGCAATCTCTTCAATAACTTCAGGCCCAACACTTGTAACATCAAAGCCATACTTGTACGACATTGCTTTTATATACGACAGATGCCCCGCAAGCTTCTTTTGGCGGGTATTGTCATATATTACTTTTGTAATCTTCCTGTCAGTAGTGCCGCTTTCATATCCGCTAATTACCGCGCGGAATGAGAGCATACCTTCAAATACGTTCGAGTCTGAAAACCGTGATTCTTCGCGCTTCATTTTGTAAAACCAAGCTCACGTCTTACTTCGTCTGCCTTTTTGCAGGAGTAAGCACCTTCCTGGCACTTTCCGCGCACACAACCGGGCCCTGCCTTAGCAAAGAGAAGAGGAGCAACGCCGCGTACAAGCTTTAACATCTCAACAGCAAGCTCTCTTATCTCCCATTGAGCGCGTCTGCAGCATCTGAGAGCAAAGAAGTTGTGGAGAGAGCGAACATTCATAGTCATAATTATTTTTGTGTCGCACGAGTTTGGAAGAACGAAACGAGCGTCCTCGTTTGCCTTTTTTTCTGCAAGCTTCTTAGCTTCTTTTTCGCTTATACCTTCGCTCATAAACGTTTCGGTGTGCTTTTTTATGAGAATGTTCCTAAGGCTCTCATAGTGAGCCGCATCTTCTTCCATGGCTCGGATGTATTCGGCTTTTGCTTCGGGTACAGCCTCAATTTCGGGAGGAGTTATGTACTCAAAGCTTGATTTGTCAACATATCTCTGACTCTGTACAGAGAAAGAAGCAATTCTGTGACGTGTAAGCTGAGCAAGCAAAGCGCGGGAGACCCCCTCAATACCAAAAGTAAAGCTTGCATGCTCAATAGGACTTGAATGCCCAAGATCGCTTAAAAGAGTGAGAAAGGATTCAACCTTGTCAGGTGTAAGATTGTCCATAAGAGTGGGGATATCGCTTCTTGAATAGCAAAGTTTTGCCGCCGATGCAACAAGCTTGTCCGCATCGGGAGTGTAGGTAAGAAGTGTAACAGTCATCTCAGTCTGCCTTTCCTGTGATTTTGTATATTATAGTTCCGAGTATAAATTTTGGAAGCTTCATCATTCTTCCTATCCTGCGAGGTTCTTTTATAAGCCTGTAGAACCATTCAAGGTTTAGCTTGACAAATATTTTCGGCGCTCTCTTTACAGTACCTGCGAAAACGTCGAGTGATCCGCCAAGTCCGATAATAACGCGTGCGGAAAGCCTATCTCTGTTTGCCGCGATCCACTTTTCTTGCATAGTC
>JAZNQU010000029.1:0-6547 GCA_045590315.1 Eubacteriales bacterium | reverse complement strand
GAAAGAGTCGGACATACCGCACGTCACGGTACTTATTTTGAAATGCTCGGAAACTTCAGCTTCGGCGATTATTTCAAGGACGAGGCTATTGCGTGGTCGTGGGAATTTTTAACAAAGACTCTTGAGATTCCCGGTGAGCTTCTGTGGCCCTCAATTTATGAAAATGACGAGGAAGCTTATAAAATCTGGACAGAGGATATCGGTGTTCCTGCAGAGCGCGTTGTCAGAATGGGCAAGGCGGATAACTTCTGGGAGCACGGCACAGGTCCTTGCGGACCTTGCTCGGAAATATACTTTGACCGCGGTATCAAGCACGGATGCGGATCACCCGATTGTAAACCCGGCTGTGACTGTGACCGTTATATGGAAATATGGAACAACGTGTTCTCGCAGTTCAATAATGACGGTAACGGCAATTATACAGAGCTTGCACAGAAGAATATCGACACGGGTATGGGACTTGAGAGACTTGCTTGCGTAATGCAGGACGTTGACAATATGTTCGAGGTCGATACCATAAGAAAAACTCTCGACGCTGTATGCGCAATCGCAGGCAAGACATACGGAAATGACGCGGACAACGATATTTCAATCCGTGTTATCACCGACCACATAAGAAGCGCAACGTTTATGATCTCTGACGGCGTTATCCCTTCAAACGAGGGACGAGGATACGTGCTCAGACGTATTCTCAGACGAGCAAGCCGTCACGGTAAGCTTCTCGGCATTGAAAGAATGTTCTTAACAGAGCTTTGCGACGTTGTTATAAACGAAAACAAGGCAGGATATCCCGAGCTTGAAGAAAAGAAAGACTATATCTTCAAGGTAATAGCAATTGAAGAAGAACGCTTCAACGCTACTATCGACGCAGGCCTTTCGATTCTCGGCACAATTATTGAAAAAGCAAAGAGCGAGGGAGCAAAGAGCGTTTCGGGCGAAGACGCGTTCAAGCTTTACGATACTTTCGGCTTCCCGATAGACTTAACGCGTGAAATTCTTGAAGAAAACGGACTTGAAACAGACGAGGACGAATTCAAGAAGCTCATGGCTGACCAGCGCGAGCGCGCAAGAAGTGCCAGAGCGAATATCAGCGGCTGGAGCGAAGAGTCGAAGAACCTTCTTGCCGGCTTTGAAAAGACAGAGTTTACGGGATATGCCGACACTAAGACACAGGCAAAGGTTATCGGCATAATCGCAGACGATGAAGCGCGCGAGAGCGTTTCCGAGGGCGAGTTCACCCTTGTGCTTGACAGAACTCCTTTCTATGGAGAGGGCGGCGGCCAGGTAGGCGACACGGGTGTGATACTCGGCGATAATTTAAACATCGAAGTTGTCGACACCAAGAAGACTGACGGCGTATATATCCATATATGTAACCTTGTAAGCGGAAAAGTAAGCGTTGGTGACACTGTCAGCGCAGAGATAGACACAAACAGACGTGACGCAATCAAGCGTAATCACTCGGCGGCGCACCTCTTGCAGGCGGCGCTCAGAGAGGTGCTCGGCACTCACGTTGAGCAGGCAGGCTCTTACGTTGATCCTGAAAGAGTAAGATTTGACTTTACTCACTTTGCGGCGATGACAACGGACGAAATCCGCCGTGTTGAAGCGATTGTAAACGCTCACATACTCGCAGGCGAAGCGGTAGTTACAGCTGAAACGGACATCGACAGTGCGCGTAAGATGGGCGCTATGGCGCTGTTCGGCGAAAAGTACGGAAGCGTTGTAAGAGTGGTGAAGATGGGCGAGTTCTCCACAGAGCTTTGCGGCGGTACTCACCTTGACAACACAGGCAAGGCAGGACTTTTCAAGATAGTGGGCGAAAGCTCGGTAGCGGCAGGTGTCAGAAGAATAGAAGGCATCACCGGTACAGGCGTGCTTGACTATATAAGCGAAAAGGAAAGCCTTATAGCCGATACTGCAAAACAGCTCAAGGTATCGAAGATAGGCGACATCGCAGTACACGCATCTCATCTCCAGGACGAGATAAAGCGTATGCGCGGCGAGATCGAAAGCCTTAACTCGAAGATCGCGGCGTCAAAGACAGCAGACATAATGAACGGCGCAAAGGCTGTAGGAGCTGTAAGACTTGTAACGGCTATGACCGATGCGATGGCACCCGACGCGGCAAGAAGCGTATGCGATGAGCTCAAGGCAAATAACGCAGATATCGTGGTAGTTCTCGGAACAAGCTTTGAGGGCAAGCTCAACTTTGTAGCGGCGTGCGGCAAGGACGCGGTAGCGGCAGGCGCACACGCAGGCAAGCTTCTTTCGCAGATAAGTGCGATAGCAGGCGGTAAGGGCGGCGGACGTCCCGACAACGCGATGTCGGGAGCGGCTGATGCGTCCAAGATGGAAGAGGCACTTGCAGCGGCGGAAGGCATTCTCGCTGAGATGGTGAAGTAAGATAAGGATATAAGAAAAGGATGTTGAGTAAGTCAACATCCTTTCTTTTGTTTTATTAAATTGTTAGTAGAACGGGGGTGGCGCTTTCTCCACGCGGAGAAAGTGCCCAAAGACGCGCCAAAAGGGGGAGAGGACAAAATCTCCCCCTTTTCGCAATTCCCCCTCTAACGAACGCTTATTTCAACACTCACTTATTTTGTGCCCGCATTGTTCATCTCGTGCATTTTATAATAGGTTGTCTGAACCGTTTGTACTATAAATTTGTTTCTCTGTGGGTAGTCCGTTTCTTGTGGAAATTTAAGCAAACGTTGGTGTACGGGTTGGGATTTGAGTTTACTCAAATTGCACGCGCTGTTTGCCTGCCCGGGCTCCGGGCTCTGTGGGTAGTCCGTTTCTTGTGGAAATTTAAGCAGATGTTGGTGTAGGGGGTGGAAGTTGAGATTGCTCAAACTTCACGCGCTATATGGCTGTCCGACCGTTCGGACCGTCAAGAGGGGGATATATAAGGGGGAGAATCAGCGAATTTGCCGCCGTTAAAGTTTGTAAAGCAAACGTTACGGGTGCAGAGGATAAAGCTTTGAAACTTCACGCGTAATGAAAAAGACAGGGGAAGGCAAATCGCCTTCCCCTTATACGCACCTTTGGTTACTTTCCGTGCGTGCGGAAAGTAACACCCCCGTAAAACAAACGATTTTATAAAGCAAGCGAAGTCCCACAAACCGTACAAGCGGACCGTCGCTCCCTACGGCGCGCGTGTTGCCTATTTCCCGCTTACCGTCGTGTAATTCCTGTCAACGTTGATGACAGCATTGTATTCATTTGACAGCTCTCGTATCTTTTCCTCTATCATCTCACAAATCACCCTGCAGTCAACCTTGCAGGAAGCATTTATCAGTATATCAAAAAGTAAATTCGAGTGAGTCTGCCCGAAAACTACCCTGAAATCGTGCATCGAAATCGGCTCGTGCAGCTCTTTTGACACATCTGCTATTATTTCACATACCGCCTTTTTTAAAGACGTTACCCTCTCGTCATCGGTAACAACAGGGTCCATGTGTATGACAAGCTGTATTCCCATATTGCGCAGAAAATCAAATTCAATATTGTCAATAATATCGTGGCTTTTGAGTATGTCCTCGTTTGCAGGCACTTCGCAGTGAACGGACGCAAAGCGTCTGCCCTCGCCGTAGTTGTGTATAATAAGGTCGTGTATGCCGAGGATACCGTCGTATGAGAGTATCTTTTCACTTATCTTGTTAACAAGCTCGTCATCAGGTGCTGTGCCGAGTATCGGGTCGGCAGTCTCCATTATAAGCTTTATTCCCGAATATACGATAAACACCGCTATGATAAGACCGAGATATGCATCAAGTGACACCGAGAAGGCTTTTGAAATAATCGCACCCGCAAGCACGGCTGATGTGGATATAACGTCGTTTCTGCTGTCAGCCGCCGTCGCAAGAAGCGAGCCTGAGCCGATGTGCTTGCCGACTTGTCTGTAAAAGCTTGCCTGCCAGAGCTTGATTATAATAGAAATGATAAGGATTACAATCGCGGCTGTGCTGTAAACAGAGGACTCGGCATTTATAATAGACGATATCGAGTCTTTGAAAAACTGAACGCCGAGAACTGTTATTATAAGCGATACGATAAAGCCCGCAAGATATTCTATACGCGCATGTCCGTACGGATGCTCGTCGTCGGCAGGCTTTTCGGAAAGCTTGAAGCCGATAAGCGTGATTATTGCCGAGCCTGCGTCGGATATGTTGTTTATCGCATCGGCAGTTATGGCGATGCTTGAACACATAATACCAACAATAAGCTTTATTATAAAAAGGATAACGTTTGACAAAATACCGATGACACCTGCGGCTTTTCCGCATTTCTGGCGCGTCATGATACTGCCGTCGTTTATGTTCTTTACAAACAGAGAGAGAAAACGTAAATTCATATAATTCTCCAATCAGAAGACTCGCCGCAGCACGGCAGGCAATACATAATATTATTATACGGGGGAGGTGCATAAATGCGCCTCCCCCATAAATTTTGATATATACTGAACTCCGGAGTGGCCGGATTGTTATTTGCACTTAAGCTATATATATCTTGAATCCCTTGCCGTATTATTTTGCAAAGTCTATTGCACGGCTTTCGCGAATCAGATGAACCTTTATCTGACCGGGATATTGCAGTTCGCTTTCAATCTTGTTTACGATTTCTCTTGCGATAACGATCATCTGATCGTCGTTTACTTCTTCAGGCTTAACGGCTATGCGTATTTCACGGCCTGCCTGGATAGCAAATGATTTTTCAACACCGCTGAAGCTGTTTGTAATCTCTTCAAGCTTCTGTAAGCGCTTGATGTAGTTTTCAAGGTCTTCGCGGCGTGCTCCGGGACGTGCTGCCGAAATAGCGTCTGCTGCCTGAACGATGATAGCAGTAATGGTGTTCGGTTCAACGTCACCGTGGTGAGCTTCAATTGCGTGGATAATTTCTTTGTTCTCTTTGTACTTCTTTGCGATGTCAACGCCGAGCTGTACGTGAGAGCCTTCGATTTCCTGGGTAAGAGCCTTACCGATGTCGTGGAGAAGACCTGCGCGTTTAGCGGGCATACTGTCAACTCCGAGCTCGTCTGCGATTATACCCGAGAGTATCGAAACCTCAATAGAGTGATTAAGTACGTTCTGTCCGTAGCTTGTGCGGTACTTAAGACGTCCGAGCAACTTGATAAGCTCGGGAGAAAGTCCGTGGATACCGGTATCGTAGGTAGCCTGTTCGCCTGCCTGCTTGATAACTGCGTCAACTTCGCGGCGTGCGCGTTCAACAGTTTCTTCAATGCGAGCCGGATGGATACGTCCGTCTCCGATAAGCTTTTCAAGAGCGATTCTTGCAACCTCACGTCTGATGGGGTCAAAGCTTGAAAGAGTGATTGCTTCGGGAGTGTCGTCGATTATAAGGTCAACACCCGTCATAGCTTCAATAGTGTGGATATTACGTCCTTCACGTCCGATTATGCGGCCCTTCATTTCGTCGCTCGGGAGAGCAACGACTGAAACTGTTGCCTCTGTAACAAGGTCGGCAGCACATCTCTGAATCGAGAGGGCGAGAATGTTCTTTGCCTTTTCGTCAGCTTCATCCTTGAACTCTTGCTCGTATTCGGCAAGGCGCATTGCTTTTTCGTGCTTGATCTCTTCATCAAGTCTTGCGATGATTTCGGCTTTTGCCTGCTCTGCTGTAAGACCGGAGATCTTTTCAAGGGTTTTGAGTTCTTCTTCTTTGAGCTTCTCAAGAGCTTCGACCGCGTCTTCGTTTTCCTTGATTTTTGCAGAAAGAATTTCTTCTTTTTCTTCAAGGTTTTCGATTTTGCGCTCAAGAGTTTCTTCTCTTTTTGCCACGCGCGATTCCTGCTTGGAAAGCTCGCTTCTGCGCTCCTTTATTTCGCGTTCGGATTCATTTCTCTGTCTGAGAATTTCTTCTTTAGCTTCTAAAAGAGCTTCTTTTTTCAGCGTTTCCGCTTCTTTGAAGCCGTCGTCAACGATTCGCTTCGCCTGTTCCTCGGCTGAGCCGATTTCAGCTTCGGCAACCTTTTTGCGGTAAATTATACCGCCTACAAAGCCAAGCCCCAGGCCTACGATAACGGCAACGACAGCTGCGATTGCTGTTAAAGTATTAAATTCCACTGTTTTACACCTCCTTGGATTGTTTTTGATTTATGTGACAGTAAAAATATATATTTTCCTCATTTTACACTTACACATACTATAATTGTAACTAAATTTGCCCGTTTTGTCAATAGCATTATAATAACTTAATTATATAATACCGCGTTTTTGTTACTCCGGCTTGATTTCCACCGTGTACATCGAAGCAAATGCTTCGTCTGCAAGAGCCTTGAAATCAAGGCGGTTTTCCTGAGCGAGCACCTTGTCAAGCTCGGGCTTTGTACGGGGATGACGGGGAGTGAAGACGGTACAGCAGTCTTCATACGGCAGAATTGAAGTCTCAAAAGTGCCGATTTCACGCGCTATGCGGATGATTTCCTCTTTGTCAAGACCGATAGCAGGTCTGAATACGGGCATATTTACCGCCGCGTCGGTAACTGCTATCGCCTGCATCGTCTGGCTTGCCACCTGCGCAAGAC
>JAZNQU010000028.1:0-2055 GCA_045590315.1 Eubacteriales bacterium | reverse complement strand
AGAAGCCGGCAGAAGCCTTGGCTTTGGGTATATGCAAACTATGTGGCACATCATATTCCCCCAGGCGTTCAAAGCTGTACTCCCTGCCCTTGCAAACGAATTTGTAGTACTGTTAAAGGAAACTTCAATTGCGTTTTATATAGGACTTGGAGATCTCATGTACGCCGGAAATGCTATCAGAGCCGCAACTTACAGTGCGTTTATGCCGCTTGTGAGCGTTGGTATAATATACCTTATAATGGTGCTTGTACTTTCAAAGCTTGTCAGCCTTCTTGAAAGGAGACTAAGGAACAATGAACGATAACATTATTATCAAAACAGAAAACTTATGTAAGTCTTTCAAAGGCGAAATCCACGCATTAAGAGACGTAAATACCGAAATCAAAAAGGGCGAGGTAGTAGTCATTATCGGCCCTTCGGGATCAGGTAAATCTACCTACCTTCGATCCTTGAATCTACTTGAAGAGCCAACAAGCGGACATATATATTTTGACGGCACCGATATATTACAGCCGAAGGTGAATATCAATCTTGTTCGTCAGAAAATGGGAATGGTTTTTCAACAGTTCAATCTTTTCCCTCATATGACGATATTAAAGAACATGACGCTTGCTCCAATGAAGCTCTTAAAGCTATCAAAAGCCGAAGCCGAAGAAAAAGCCATATCACTACTCAAGCGAGTTGGTTTGCTTGATCGGGCAGATGCTTATCCGTCACAATTGTCCGGCGGTCAAAAACAAAGAATCGCTATTGTACGCTCTCTTTGCATGAACCCGGATATAATGCTTTTCGACGAGCCGACGTCTGCACTTGACCCCGAAATGGTCGGAGAAGTTCTTGATTTAATGAAATCTCTTGCACACGACGGCATGACTATGATATGCGTTACTCATGAAATGGGATTTGCGCGAGAAGTTGCTGACAGGATCATATTTATGTGCGACGGCGCAATAGAAGTTGACGGTACACCCGATGAATTTTTCAATAATCCCACTCATCCGAGACTTAAGCAGTTTTTGCAGTCAATATTATAAAAATTCAACCACGGAAAAACCGTGGTTGAATTTTTTATGAACATTTTCTTTTTGTATTGAATTAATCATAAAAACGTGATAGAATTATTTTACATCTAATCGATGATATTAAAAAGGAATAGTGGAAAATTATGAAAAAAGTACTCTCTTTTATTCTTGTCCTTGTTATTCTCATTTCAAGCTTTTCTGTGTACTCTTCTGCAGTTGAAAACGAAGTTGCTGTTATGCTTAACGGTTTTGAAGTGATTTTTGATGTTCCGGGCAGACTTATCGGCGACAGAACTATGGTGCCGCTCAGAAAAATTGGCGAAGCACTTGGTGCCGGCGTTGAATGGATTCCTGAAACAAGCGGGATCAAATTAACGCGTGGCTCCGATGAAATTATGCTCGCTATCGGTTCATACGATCTGTACAAAAACGGCCAGCTTTCTTATACTATGGATATTGCGCCTGTTATAATCGAAGAAGCTGGACAGTCACGTACACTTGTACCCCTCAGAGCTATTTCCGAAGCATTCGGCTGTTTGGTCGACTGGGACGGAAGCACACGTACTGCTTTGATTTTTGACTTACCTTCCGATACTGTTTTATGCGTGGGTGACTACCCGATTGACGATGAGTTGTATTCATATTTTGCTTTCAACACCATTTCTTCTTATCCGGGTATAACCGAAATCACAGAAGATTCTCAGGAAATTTCTGAAGTTAAATCGGCAATCCTTGATTCGATTGCATATTTCTGCGCCGTCAAGTACTTCTCTGCCGATATGGGACTCAGCATATATGACCCTACAATTATTGCTGCTGTCAACTCTTCACTTAAGCAGTATAAAGAGTCTTACGGCGATCTTTTTGGCTACATACTTGCTTCAAGCAATATGACAGAAAAGGTATTTACCGAGCTTTTATATATATCTTTATTCGAAAACGCACTTATCGAAACAATGCAGAATCTTGCTGCGGCGATTCCTGCCGATGAAAAGGCTGCTGTTTTGATGGATGAAGTCGGATCGTAGCCATG
>JAZNQU010000027.1:0-9049 GCA_045590315.1 Eubacteriales bacterium | reverse complement strand
AGCCGCCGCTATTGCAGAGTAGGTGTCTGTTCCCGAGGATGTAACTGTACGGCAGGTGAACGTTGAGTTATTACCGCCGCCGTGTTCTGCCTGAAGTATAAGGCAGAGGTCCAAAAGGCGCGCGTCTTCTTCGGTATACTTGCCGTCTTCGCGCAGGATGCGTAAGAAGTTTTGCGCGGTATTGTGATTATTAAGCGGATTGTGTATCATAAGGCTTTCGCCGCAGAATGCGTTTCTGTAGACAGCGTAAGACTGCGCGGCGATGATAGGCAGGCGCACCATAAGCTGCATACTCTGGCGTACGACGTTGTCAAAAGAAGTATCGTCGGGGTTTTCGTCATACGAATAGAGAGAAAGCACCGAGGTTGCAAGCTTGTTCATTATAGAACGGTTTGGTGTCTTCATAATAACGTCCTCTGTGAAGCGAGGGGGAAGCTCACGGTATGAGTCGAGAAGCTTGTCGTAGTCCTGAAGCTGCTTTTGCGTAGGCAGAGAGCCGAAGAAAAGTATATACGATACTTCTTCAAAGCCGTATCTCTTTTCATTCACATAGGCGTTTATAAGGTCGTCAATTCTGTAGCCTCTGTAATAAAGCTCGCCTTCGATTGAGGCTTTATCGCCCTCGTTAATTATATAACCGTGCGCATTTCCTATACGCGTTATACCCGCCATTACACCCGTACCGTCGGGGTTTCTGAGACCGCGTTTTACATTGTAATGCGTAAAGTACTTTTTGGGTATGTCATATATTTCCTTGCAGTTGTTTTTGAATTCTGCAAGAAGTTCGTTTTGCACGTTTAAATTAGAATCCATAATAGTGTGCCTCCGTGGGCGGACAAGCATCTTGTAATATTTTGCCCGCATTTGAATATATATTAGATATATTCTATCACATAGAATTAAATTTTGCAAGAGAAAAAAATAATCTTGCAAATATTCACAAAAAGTTAATATATCAAACAGGGTTTATTGTATAAAGGAGAGTGTTAAAAATAAGCAGAAAATCTATACTTGCAACAATTGTCGGAATAGGCATCATAATATCTTTTTTATCGACGAAAATGCTCGTGCTTGCCCGTGAAAACTTTGATATAAACGGGGATTCGTGCAAAACTCTCATATCTCACGAGGCACCTTGTGAAAGTAAAGCTGTTGAGCCTGCTATAACAGAGGAAACAAGCACGGAGAATCTGTGCGCGCTTGGCTATGATGAGAACTTTATAATTGAATTAAAAGAAGATGATACTTGCAAAAAAATAACTCTTAAAGAATATCTGATTATGGTTGTAATGTCGGAAATGCCGTACACTTATGAGTCCGAAGCTTTGAAGGCGCAGGCAATTGCCGCCAGAACATATACGCTTAAAATGTTTGAAGACGGCACCCGACACAATAGTAATACTGTATGCAGCGATCCGTCGCATTGCTCCGCGGGGCTTGACAGGGAAGCTTATATTGCAAAATACGGCGAAGCGGCGTATGATAAAGCGTACACTAAGGTATCACAGGCTGTAAGTGCGACAGACGGTGTTGTAGTCACTTATAACGGAGAGCTCTGCACAACAGTTTATCACGCCTCGTCTGATGGGGCAACAGAAAACTCATATAATCTGTGGGGAACGTATACGCCCTATTTGCTTTCGGTATCAACGACCGAGTCGTTTACACCTCAGGTTGTTGAGTTTACTCCTGATTCTTTTTCAAAGCTTGTATTTGGAAAGAGTCTTGATGTCGGCAAGATAGACATTATCACCAATGATACGGGAAGATGCGAAAAGATAGTTGTCGGCACAATCGAAGTGAAGGCAAGCAAATTGAGGTCACTTCTTGGACTAAAATCGTGTGATTTTGTTCTGACACAGAACTCCGGAGCGATAACTTTCACTGTATACGGATACGGTCACGGTATCGGAATGAGTCAGAACGGTGCAAATGAAATGGCAAAAGACGGCGATGATTATACTCGAATACTCACTCATTATTATACGGGAGTAGAGATAGAAATACTTGCATAAAAAAAGCTTGCAGACAAGTATGTCTGCAAGCTTTTTTTGTTGAAATTTAAATTCCGAGAACGGCGGCACCGATAATGCCTGCATCGTTTCCGAGAATTGCCGTTTTTAAAACAGGATTGCTCGTTCTTATCGAGCCGTGAGTTTCATTGTGGATTTTTTCTTTAAGAGGAATCAGGAGATTATCGCCCTCGTTGCAGATTCCGCCTCCTATAACGATTATCTCGGGCATAAACGCATTTATGACATTGGCAATACCGAAAGCGAGGTATCCGATATACTCGTCCACTACCTCAGCACCGGCCTTATCGCCCTGCTTCATTGCTGCAAAAGCAGTTTTTCCGCTGACCTTACCTTCTTTTTGTGCGATGTCGGTCATTATGGTCTTTATACCGTTTGCCTTGCATTCCTCGAGCTTTTCACGCGTCATGTTTATAAGACCCGTTGCTGAGCTGTATGCTTCCCAACACCCGCGTCTGCCGCAGGTGCAGGGCCTGCCGTTGTAGTCGATAACTACGTGACCGAGTTCGCCGCCGGCATAGTTGAAGCCCGAATAAATTTTGCCGTCGATAATGATACCGCCGCCAACTCCTGTGCCAAGCGTTACCATAACTGCGTTTTTGACGCCCTTAGCCGCACCGGCAACTGCTTCGCCCTTTGCTGCGGCGTTCCCGTCGTTTTCAACGTAAACCTTTTTTACGGGAATATGGCTCATAAGTTTTTCTGCGATAGGGAAGTTTGTGAGGTTCAGATTATTTGCATATCCTATATAACCTGTCTCAGGGTCAACTGAACCGGGAGAAGCTATACCTGCATATTCAATATCATCAAAGGTAAGACCTGCTTCCTTAACAAGCTTTGCGCAAAGGTCAGCCATATCCTTGATTACCGCTTCACCGGGACGTTCAGCGCCCGTGGGTACACTGCCTTTTACCTTGATCTTATAGTCTTCGTCAACGATGCCTACGGCTATATTAGTACCGCCCAAATCGATTCCGATATAATACATAGTTTTAATATCCTTTCCGGGATGAATTTGCTATGAACATTATAATATTTTGGGCGGTACCTTGTCAAGTTATTTAAGACAATATTTGACTTAATTAGCAGGTAATTTATGGGTTTTTAAATACAGGACGCAGCTGTTCACCCTTTATTGCGCTAAGTGCCGATTCCAAAACCTGATCAAAGTCTGCCACAAGGGAAAAAGGCTTCTTTACGATATCATCCTGGAACATTGGTGTAAAGTATACGTTCTTTTTATTAAGCAAAGAACCGATATTCGTAAGATTTGCGCTCAGGGCATCGTTGCTGGCAAGTGTAATGAGAAGCGGTCTTGCGTTTCTTAGGTGCGCTTTTGCAGCCATTGTAACCGGTGTGTCGGTTATTCCGTGTGCAATTTTTGCGAGGGTATTACCGGTGCACGGCGATATTATCAAAAGATCGAGTTTGATTTTTGGCCCGATCGGTTCGGCGTCTTCGAGGGTAAGAACGGCTTCTTTTTGACATATTTTCTCTACGTTTTCGATAAGCTCGCGTGCCTTGCCGAATCGCGTATCGATGTTGGCGGCGTTAAAGCTGATAATCGGGAGTATATCGTCAAACGTAGTTTTCAATTCACTTAAAACGTCAAGCGATTTTTTGTGTGTACAGAATGATCCGCATATTGCGTATCCAATCATTGTTTAAAATCAGTCCTTTCATTTATACCTGGGTTAGCTATATAATTTAATATACATCTTCCGAGGGCTTCACCTGCGCTTACGGGCGCGCACTTTCCGGGGAGTGCAAGCAGATGATGAGCTTCAAGTCCAAATTCTTTTGCTGTCTCAAAATCAATTCCGCCGGGCAGAGACGCAAGGTCGATAAGATAAGTTGATTTCAAAAGCTCTGAGAGAACAATTCTTGTGAGTACGATATGAGGCACGGTATTTATTATTATATCGGCTTCTTTTGCGCTCTCGGGCAGGATTTCAAAGCTTTTTGCCGAAACACCGTCTTTTGTAAGCTCTTTGATTTTTTCTTCGTTGCGTAGAATTATTGAGATGTTTTCAGTGTAAAAAGAAAGCTGGTTATAAAGATACTTGGCAATTCTGCCCCAACCAATAAGCAGTATTTTTTTATTACGCAGTACTTTCGGATAAAGTGAGAGCAGATGCCCAAGTGTGCCTTCCGCAGTCAGGTAAGCACCCTCAAGAAGATAGCCTTCGTCTTCTAAATAATTTACATATTTTAGAGTTGGCTTTTTATACTCGTTTTTAACTTTTGATGAAAATACAATTGCGCTGTCCTTGATATTTTCAAAAAGCTCGTTTATTCTTATTTTGCCGGAGTGTGTAATAGTTCCTTTTACGTGAATATCATCACTTGAAAGCGGTGCGGGTAAAACGAGTATATCTGCAATGCGCGCAAGCTCGAGGTATTTTTCTTCGCACGCGCAGAACTTGCAGTATGAATTTAAAAGAAACGGCTCATATCCCGCTTCTTTTATATAGTCGCATGCATAATTTGTGCGCATATCGCCGCCTAAAAATACAATATTCATTTTAACCTCCTTTGATGAGGCAGTTTGATGGGATTAAGTAAAAAAGTTTTTCTGTACTTTAAATAAAATCCCATTAACAGTAATATGCCAAAAAACGCATTATGACATGAAGAGATAAAATAAAAAAACTGCGGAATTATCCGCAGTTTAATTTAGCTTTCAGGGTAGTTGCAGCTGTCTCCGCAGGCATCTATGAAAAGATTGCCGTTCCGGTATACTATTTCAAGATACAGGGGCCGTGAAGCATCGCTTCCTATGTCGCTTCTGAACGTACCGTCGTTTTTCATTATCATGTAGTTTGTTTTATATACGTACTTGGTTACCTCTCCATACAACTCGTCGGTCATATCCTTTTCAAAAAGATATTCTATATGGATATCGTAAATCCTTTGTGGGGCGATTTCTTCCCATTTGTAATTATTTTTGAAATAGCGCTCGGAATGAAGAGAGTTAAAAAGGGAAGTGTCTCCAAGCTTTAAGGCATCGAAATATTTGCCGAAAAGCTCCATCATCGGACCGTAAGAGGAGTAATCCTCATCGGTTATACAAACGGTAAGTGAGTTGTTCGTATAGTAAATATACGGCACAACCTTTATGTAATCGGGATCGGTAAAAATATCAACGTTCTCAGGCGTGTAAAAGATGTGAGAGGGCGGCGTGTAGTCGCTGTTGTACACAAAAGAAGCAACAAATTCTTCGGGCTCGGTTTCATTAAAATACATATAAATCGCGCCAACAGCAGCGATAATAACAAGAAGAACACAAACGATAAGTACAATGCGTTTTTTTGTTTTCATAAGTAAACCTCTGAGTTAACTCTGACATTTTTTCAGTTTAGCAAACGTTGCCATAAGTTTTTTTGTGCCGACGTTATCAAACGCTATTTCATAAAGCGTATCTGCGCCCATCTTTTTTACAGAGAGAACAGTACCGTCGCCAAAGGTTGCGTGAGTTACGCGCTCACCTTGTGCAAAAACCTCAGTTGGCTGACGTTTAAGGGGGGAAGCGGTCCTTACAGGGGAGGTGAGTTCGCTCGAAAGCTCGGGCTTGTATTTTGTTCTTGAAGGCGCGTAAAGAGAAGCTTCACGTGAAGTTTCATTTTCGTTGTTAACATACTTTTCCGGTATCTCTTCAACAAATCTTGAGGGAGGATTATATCTTGTCTTTGCAAACATCATACGTTCACGGACATTAAGAATATAAAGCTTCTTTTTTGCTCTTGTTATTGCAACGTAGGCAAGGCGACGCTCTTCTTCTATCTCTTCGTCGCTGTCCATCGACAATAATCCGGGGAATATTCCTTCTTCAAGTCCGGGCAGAAATACTACGGGGAACTCAAGACCCTTTGCGCTGTGGATAGTCATCATGACGACCGCGTCGGCTTCCGTGTCATAGTTGTCCGTATCGCTTACAAGTGCCACTTCTTCCAAAAATCCGGAAAGAGAGGGTTCTTCTGCAGAATTATCGTAATCGTATGCGCTGGCTATCAGCTCATCGATGTTTCTGAGTCTGTCAATTCCTGTTTCGCCTTCGGCAACGAGCATATCGTGGTATCCGGATTCTTCAACTACGGTATTTATGAGCTCTGATACGCTGATAGTTTCGCTGAGAGCTGTCATGCGCTCTATAAAATCAACAAATGCAAGGAGTCTGTCACACATCTTTGAAAGCTGCATATATTCTCTTGAGTGGGTCATAACGTCATATATGCTTGTGTTGTCGATAGCCGCAAGAGTCTCGACTGCTTCAAGAGTTGAGTCACCTATTTTGCGTTTGGGTTCGTTTATTATACGCTTGAGTCTTATGCTGTCGCGCTTGTTTGATATTACGCAAAGGTAAGCAACGATGTCTTTGATTTCTTTGCGGTCAAAGAACCTGAGACCGCCGAGCATTCTGTATGGAATACCGCTTTTTGCAAACACGTTTTCGAAAGGCGCGGACTGGCTGTTCATTCTGTACAGTATAGCAAAATCGGAGAATTTAAGAGAGCCGCCTTGTACACCTTCCAAAATTCGGTCTGAGACATACTGTGCTTCATAATTCTGATTCGGCAGGGATTTAAGAGTGATTTTTTCACCGTCACCCCCATCGGTCCAGAGGCTTTTGCCCTTCCTGCCCTTATTATTGCTTATAACGGCATTTGCGGCGTTGAGAATATTTGATGTTGAACGGTAGTTCTGTTCAAGCTTTATGACCTTACAGCCGTCAAAATCACGGTCGAATGAGAGAATATTTTCAATCGTAGCGCCGCGGAATTTGTATATGCTTTGGTCGTCGTCGCCAACAACCATTATATTTTTGCGTTTCGCGCTTATCAGCTCGCAAAGCTTAAGCTGAGCTATGTTTGTATCCTGAAATTCATCAACGCAAACGTATTTGAAACGGTT
Source organism: Eubacteriales bacterium (assembly GCA_045590315.1). Classification (GTDB taxonomy): domain Bacteria; phylum Bacillota; class Clostridia; order Oscillospirales; family CAG-272; genus UBA4717. The sequence goes on along the minus strand of JAZNQU010000027.1, from coordinate 2,105 downwards.
TTGGTAGTAAGTGCGTACTTCTTCATTTGACGAAAGAAGAAGCACGGTTTGCATAATTATGTCGTCAAAGTCAAGCGCGTTGGCGCTTTTTAATTCGCGTTCATATTCTAAGTATATCTGAGCTATTTTTGAAAGCTTGTAGTCAGATGATGCTTCACGCGCAAATTCGCGCGCATTTATAAGCTTGTCCTTTGCCCTGCTTATAACGCCCATAGCAGCTTTCGGAGCAATTATCTTTTCATCAATTCCGATTTTCTTCATGCACGCTGAAATAAGCTTTTTTGTGTCATCAGAATCGTATATTGTGAAGTTTGAAGCATATCCGACAAGGGTGGCGTAACGTCTGAGTATGCGCACGCATATCGAATGAAACGTACCCGCCCATATCTCAGAGGCAGCGTCTGAGTCTCCAATTACTTTTTCAAGGCGTTCTTTGATTTCGCCTGCAGCTTTATTTGTAAAGGTAATAGCAAGCACTGACCACGGCTCTGCCGGTCTTTCGGCAAACTCGAACAGAGCTTCGCCGAGCTTTTCGTTATCAAGTTCGGTGAGTGCTTCAATGCGCGCAATATCCGCCTCGGATATCTCTTCGGGTACATACTCACTGTAATACGCGTTTCCGTATCTTATGATATGCGAAATGCGGTTGACAAGCACAGTCGTCTTGCCGCTTCCGGCTCCTGCAAGGACGAGAAGAGGCCCGTTTACTGTATAGACAGCGTCGCGCTGACACTCGTTCATTCTTTTATAATATGTATCAAATAATACTCTTTTTGCTTTTAGGTATCTTTCGCTTAGTGACAGGTTAGGCATTTTAAAATCCGTTTCCAATAAGCAGAAACAACAGGGGAAATCCCCCCGTTGCTTCCGTTTATTTGCGTTTTCTTACAAATCGTTTGTGTTTGATCTCGACTCGTCTTCCCGTTCTGATATAAGAGCGCAATATTGTGCGGATGCGCGTGGTCTGCCTTATCGAGATAGCTTCGCTCTTGCCGGTCTTTCTTATATAGCGGACCAGATCGTCGAGTTTTACAATATTTTTATATTCTTCGGTGAACGTTACCTTGCTTGATGAGAAGGTAACTACGTTGTAAATAGGGAACTTGTACTGTCCTTCGTGTCTGAGTATTTCTTTAATTACCTTGATATGAGTTTCGTTCTGGTATATAGGATTATAAAAAGAAATACGTTTGTCGTTGTAAATCTGTGTCCATTTTCTTGAGTCGCCGTTTATAATCTTTCCGTTGTGGCTTTTAAGCTCTATTACGAAAATACCGCTTCTGAGTACAACGATAGCATCAATTTCGGCGTATCTGTCCTTGCCTGAATTCACGTAGGGTATATACACGTTTGTGAACACGGCATTTGCAGAAAAAGCTTCTTCAAGCACCTGCTTGAGTCTTTCTTCGCTTGGTTTGCCGTAGTTTTCAATTTCGCGTACGCGCTTGCGTGATTTGATCCTTATAGTAACGAAGAGTATTAAGCTTGCAAAGGTTATAACAAGACACAATAAAAAGAATGTCAGAAACAGCGGTGAATTAATAAGATCCGACAAGTCTCTACCTCAGGCAAGCTCTTTTTCGAGATAATCTGCAATTTCGCCGACAGTAGCTATTTTTGAAATAGCCTTTTCGTCAATTTCGCAGTCGTATTTGTCTTCAAGTTCAAGTACAAGTTCAGCAAGCTCGATTGAGTTTACACCGCAATCGCTTCTGAGGTTTGTTTCGCGTGTTATTTCTTCGGGGGCAATCTTGAGCTGTACAGATATTAAATCTCTTAATTGTTCGAACATAATGTCCTCCTTATTTTACGAGAAATCTCTTGATTTTTTTTGTTGTTGTCTTTTCAAATTCGCTATCTCTGAATTCTATAAATGACACCTGCTTAAATGAAGGAAGTTCAGTGTTTATTTTTGTAAGTTCTTCATTTGCACGCGCTTTTACTTCGTCGGCTGTAAGATCGGGGAAGGATTCAAAATCCGGGTAAACGACGGCTACAATTGAAGTTTCCGAGCCGTCTTCATCGCGGCGCCCGATTACTACGATTTCTTTAACGTAAGGGCATAATGAAAGATGTTCTTCAATCTCTTCCGGATACACGTTTTT
>JAZNQU010000026.1:0-6189 GCA_045590315.1 Eubacteriales bacterium | reverse complement strand
CCTTGGGGCCTTCGTAGCGGATAACCACAACGTCACCGGGAATTATTTTACCTGCATTAATAGCTGCCTGAGCATCCTCTTCACATTCAAAAACCCTTGCAGGACCTTCGTGTACAAGCATCTCGGGAGCAACGGCGCTTCTTTTTACAACGCTGCCTTCGGGTGCTAAATTACCCTTTAATACAGCAATACCGCCTGTTTCACTGAAGGGATTTTCAATAGGACGGATAACGTTGTGGTCTAAGTTAATACAGTCCTCAATATTTTCCTTAACGGTTTTGCCCGTTACCGTAATGCAATCGGTATTTAATAAGTTTTTCTTGTTAAGCTCGTTCATAACGGCGTAAACACCGCCTGCCTCGTCAAGCTCTTCCATATAAGTTCTGCCTGCGGGAGCTAAATGGCAGAGGTTGGGAGTTTTCTCGCTTATAGAGTTGGCAATATCAAGGTCAATTTCAATGCCGCACTCGTGAGCGATTGCGGGAATATGAAGCATACTGTTTGTGGAGCAGCCGAGAGCCATATCAACAGCCAAAGCGTTATAGAAAGCTTCTTCCGTCATAATATCGCGGGGCTTAATGTCCTTTTCTACAAGCTCCATAATTTTCATACCTGCGTGCTTTGCAAGTTCAATACGGCTGGAATAAACGGCAGGAATAGTACCGTTGCCCTTTAAAGCCATACCCAAAGCTTCGCTTAAACAGTTCATGGAGTTAGCTGTATACATACCCGAACAGCTGCCGCAGGAGGGGCAGGTCTTGCACTCGTATTCGTGAAGCTTTTCTTCGGTAATTTTACCTGCGTTAAACTGACCTACTGCCTCGCTTATGGAGGAGAAGCTGGTTTTCTGACCATCCACGTGACCTGCAAGCATAGGACCGCCGCTTACGAATATCGTGGGTATATTGAGTCTTGCAGCCGCCATAAGAAGTCCCGGTACGTTTTTGTCGCAGTTGGGTACCATTACGAGCGCGTCAAAGCCGTGAGCAAGCGTCATTGCTTCCGTCGAGTCGGCTATAAGGTCGCGTGTAACGAGCGAGTATTTCATACCCGTGTGCCCCATAGCGATACCGTCGCATACTGCGATAGCAGGGAACACGATGGGTGTGCCGCCTGCCATGGCAACGCCGATACGGACAGCGTCGACGACTTTGTCAATATTGGTGTGACCGGGAACTATTTCATTGTATGAGCTGACTATACCTACAAGAGGTCTGTCTATCTCTTCCTGTGTAAGTCCGAGCGCGTGGTAAAGCGCACGGTGCGGCGCGTTCTGCGCACCTTTTTTCAAAGAATCACTTTTCATTTGTGACTGCCTTTCCATAAAAGAGTGTGCCTTTTGTGTCGGGCAGTCACAAAAGGCACGGTATTTTAGAATTTATAAAAGCCCATTACATTATAAAATTAGTTGTTGATAAGCTTTTCTTCGTCGTTCCAGCTGTAGAGCTTACGGATGTCAGCGCCGATAACCTCGCTGGGATGCTCGCTTGCAATCTTACGCATTGCGTTGAAGTGTACCTGTGCGCCGGAGTCGGACATATCAAGCAAGAAGTCCTTTGCAAAAGTACCGTCCTGGATGTCTTTGAGCACCTTCTTCATTGCTTTCTTTGTGTCCTCTGTGATGATCTTCGGACCTGTTATGTAGTCGCCGTACTCTGCTGTATTGGAGATAGAATATCTCATTCCTGCAAAGCCGCTCTGGTAGATGAGGTCAACGATAAGCTTCATTTCGTGGATGCACTCGAAGTAAGCGTTTCTGGGGTCGTATCCTGCTTCAACGAGAGTTTCAAAGCCTGCCTGCATAAGAGCGCAAACGCCGCCGCAGAGAACTGCCTGTTCGCCGAAGAGGTCGGTTTCTGTTTCTGTACGGTAGTTTGTTTCAAGAACGCCTGCTCTTGCTCCGCCTATACCGAGAGCGTACGCAAGACCGATCTCGAGCGCGTCGCCCGTTGCGTCCTGTTCAACAGCAACGAGACAGGGAACGCCCTTACCTGCCTGGTATTCGCTTCTTACAGTGTGACCGGGACCCTTGGGAGCGACCATAATAACGTTTACGTTCTTTGGAGGCTTGATGCATCCGAAGTGGATATTAAAGCCGTGTGCAAATGCAAGTGTCTTACCTTCTGTAAGGTTTGGCTCAATGCTTTCCTTATAAAGTTTAGCCTGCTTTTCATCATTGATAAGTATCATAATGATGTCTGCAGCCTTGGCAGCCTCGAAGGATGTCATAACCTTGAGGCCCTGTGCTTCAGCCTTTGCCCAGCTGCGGCTGCCTTCGTAAAGACCTACGATTACGTTAACGCCGCTTTCCTTGAGGTTTAATGCGTGAGCGTGACCCTGTGAGCCGTAACCGATGATAGCGACTGTCTTGCCTGACAGCTTCTGTAAATTACAATCCTGTTCGTAAAAAATTCTGTTTGCCATGATATTTACCTCTCTTTATGTGTTGTGAAATTATTTTAGATATTAAGCTCGCTTCTGAGTGTCGTTTCGCCCTTTTCAAGTGAAACGATACCCGTACGGCATATTTCAAGTATCGTATAATCGCGCATCAGATTGATAAAATCGTCTATGCGGCGCGAGTCGCCTGTAAGCTGGAGTACGACCGATTCCCTTGTATAATCGACGGTCTTTGCATTAAAGGCATCGGCCGCGTCACGAATATCGCTTCGGGTATCGGGGGTGTTTTGCATTTTTATTAAAAGAAGCTCGCGGCTTATCGAGTTCTCAGCGTCAAGCTGTTTTATCGAGCAAACGTCAGGAAGCTTATAGAGCTGATCTACAAGCTGTTCCTTTTTGCCCTCTTCGCCGTCGAAGAGAACGGTTATTCTCGAAAAATCGGGAGATTCTGTTTCGCTAACGGTAAGCGCGCTGATATTAAACTGTCTGCGTCTGAACATACTCGTTACTCTGTTTAGTACACCCGATTGGTTTTTAACGAGTACGGCAACTGTATATCTGTTCATATCCTTCTTCCTTTCTCCTAATTCTTGATCTTCGTAATTATATCTTTAACGCTTCCGCCGGGCGGCAGCATAGGAAGTACGAATTCGTCTTTATCAATTGCACAGTCTATAAGGTATGGACCGTTATAATTAAACGCTTTTTCAAGTGCATTGTCAAGATCTTCTAACGTATTAACAGCCTCTGCCTTTGCGCCAAATGCTTCGGCAAGCTTGACAAAATCGGTTTTTCTGTCAAGAACCGTATTAGAATAATGCTTGTCAAAGAAAAGTGTCTGCCATTGTCTTACCATGCCGAGCACGCCGTTATTCATAAGAAGTATGACGACAGGGACGTTATACGTCACGGCGGTTGCAAGCTCGTTTAAGCACATGCCGAAGCTTCCGTCACCCGTTACGAGCACCGTGTGCTCGCCGCTTCCCATCTGCGCGCCGATTGCAGCACCCATACCAAAGCCCATAGTACCAAGTCCGCCGCTTGAGATGAATTTACGGTTTTTCCTGAATTTTATGTATTGCGCCGCCCACATCTGATGCTGTCCGACGTCTGTTGCGACGGGCGTATTTTCACTCAGATGCGAGTTGAGCACCGCCATTACTGAATACGGGGTCACGCCGTCGCGCTTATCTGCATTCTTGTTTTCCTTTTCACAATAGCCGTCAATTTCAGCCTGCCAGTCGGGACGCTTTACCTCTTTTATAAGAGGAAGAAGTGCCATAAGCGTCTGCTTAACGTCTCCGCGAAGACCGTGTGTATCCTTAAAGTTTTTGGAAAGCTCTGCACCGTCTACGTCTATGTGAACGACCTTGGTGCCAAGCGCGAATTTTTCGCGGTTACCAGTAGCGCGATCGTTAAAGCGTACGCCGAGTGCTATTATAAGATCCGCCTTGCTCATTGCAATAGACGAAGCATAGTGACCGTGCATACCCTGCATACCGAGAAATCTCGGATGATCTGCGGGAATAGCCGAGAGCCCCATCATCGAGCAACCGATGGGAGCATCTGTCTTTTCTGCGAGCGCAAGCATTTCTTCCTGCGCGTTTGCACTTATAAGTCCGCCGCCGAAATATATGTAAGGGCGCGAGGCGCTGTTAATACACTGTGCGGCATCTGCAATGCGTATTTCCTTTGCAGGCTCTGCCTTGTCGGGCAAAACGGGAGCTTTTTGGGTATACTCGCATTTTGCTATCTGTATATCTTTCGGTACGTCAACGAGTACAGGACCGGGACGTCCGGAAGAAGCAAGTCTGAACGCCTCTCTTATTGTGTCTGCAAGCTCTTCGACGTTTCCGACAAAAAAGTTATGCTTTGTTATAGGAAGCGTTACACCTGTAATATCAAGCTCCTGGAAGCTGTCGGTGCCGATAAGCGAGCTTGGAACGTTACCCGTAATCGCTACCATCGGTATCGAATCAAGAAAAGCAGTCGCAATACCCGTTACAAGGTTTGTGGCACCGGGACCTGAAGTTGCCATTACAACACCGACCCTGCCTGTAGCGCGTGCATAACCGTCGGCAGCGTGCGCGGCACCCTGTTCATGAGCCGAGAGCACGTGCTTTATTTCCGACTCATATTTATAAAGGGAGTCATATACGTTTATTATCTGACCGCCGGGATAACCGAACACGACTTCGCACTTTTGTTCGATAAGCGTTCTGATTATAATGTCTGCTCCTGATAAAATCATTTTACATTCCTTTCCAGAGTGAGAGGGTGAATAATTTATAAAAAAACAAAATCCTGCCTCTTAAATAAGAGACAGGATTAAATCTTGCGATATAATTCTGCGGTACCACTCTACTTGTTGTATAACAACCACTCTGCGTGACAAAAATCACTTTCCGATATAACGGTCGGACCCGTTCATCCTATTTGGCACAAGCCGTTCAGACTGAACGCTCAAAGGCGACTACACGGAAATCTCTTTATCGGCTCACAGCAACCGCCGACTCTCTGAAAAAGTTTAATTACCGTTTTTTCCTTATCATTGCGTTTGAAAAATGTCTATGCGACAATTATATCATTACTTTTATATCTTGTCAAGCATAATTATCTATTTTTTGTCACACAAAGACAAAAAAGACAATTCGGAGTAAATTGCAGTAAAGAAAAAATTCAGTTTTCGTTGACTTTATTATATGAAAATGGTATAATATTTTAAATGATTTTAACGTATCTGAAAAGGAGAACAGCCTTTATGATAATAAAGCCAAAACAAACGAGTATCGCATACCGCTGTCCGAGATGCGGTCAGGGAATAAAGAGTGTTGTCGGCATTTTTTCACTTACCGGCGATAAAATGAAGTTAAAGTGTCCGTGCTCTGAAAGCGAACTTGTTATCGACCGTACACGAGAAAATAAGTATACTATAACCGCGCCGTGTATAATGTGCGGAAACGACCATAAATTTACCCTTGCCGCAGATTCGTTTTTTGAAAAGGAGCTTTTCAGATACCCCTGCACGTACACAGGTGTTGATACGTGTTTTATCGGGAACGCTGAAAAAGTGGAGAGTGCACTCGAAGAAAACGAAAAAGAGGTTATAGAAATATATAAAAGTATCGGTGTTGAAGATGCAGCGGAAATGCTTCATCCCAAATACGAGGACGAAGAGGAAGATGAAATTCAGGACACGGACGTGCTTGATACTATTGTATTTGTTTTAAGGGATCTTCTTGACACGGACTCTATAAAATGCAAGTGCGACACACCGGAATACGACTATACCTTGTGTAACGGATACGTTAAAGTATTCTGCAAAAACTGCTCTGCAAGCGCTGATATACCTGCAAGAGGAAAAGGCGACGCTGATAGATTCCTTGAGTGTTATGAGCTGAAGCTTAAATAAAAAATGAAGTAGCAAATAAAGACAGTCGGCATAAGATGATAACAGAGAGGCGCAAAAAGTGCTCTCGGCTGCGTACATAGCAGCATTTTATACGGGGCTGTTTTTCCGCCGGGGGCAGTTCCGGAAGTTTTCTTGACGGCGGAGAAACGGAGCAAATATGAACAACTGTCTTTGCAACATCTTCGACGACAAGTGCATTTGGATAATAATTATAGCACTTCTCATCCTGTTCTGCTGCAGCGGCTGCTGCTAAGCGAACTAAAAGCGCGGATACCGTTTTGCGGTATCCGCTTTTTGGTCCGTAGCACGGACAGGCAAAACGCGCGTGAAGCTTAACTTATTTAAAATCTCGACCCGTACACCATAATTGGGGCAAA
>JAZNQU010000025.1:0-46464 GCA_045590315.1 Eubacteriales bacterium | reverse complement strand
AACTCTGTAAGCACCGATATGCTGTGTGATACCGCCGGCTTCACCTGTTGTAACATTAGTATGGCGGATAGCGTCAAGTATAGATGTCTTACCGTGGTCAACGTGACCCATAACTACGACTACAGGGCTTCTCTGCACGAGGTTTTCGGGATTATCCTCTGTTTCGTCGAAGAGCTTTTCTTCGATAGTTACAACTACTTCCTTTTCAACCTTTGCGCCGAGCTCATCAGCAACAAGATATGCGGTATCATAGTCGATAATCATATTAACATTAGCCACAACGCCGAGCATCATAAGTCTCTTTACTACTTCTGCCGCCGTCACCTTGAGTCTTACTGCAAGCTCACTTACGCTTATCTCATCGGGAATGTGAACTGTAAGCTGCTGCTTCTTTGCCTTTTCAAAGTTAAGCTTTTTAAGCTTTTCCATTGCAAGGCGTTCTTTTTCCTTTTCTCTGTCTCGCGAGAAGCTGTCACGTCCCTTGTTCTTTATCTTCTGCTTTTCGGGATCGTAGTTCTTTTTGCTGTGATCAACAAAGCGTTCAAGACGCTCGTCGTATTTGGAAAGGTCGACAGTCGACGTTCTTGTATCTACTATTCTCTGGCTTCCCTTGCCCGACTTAACTGCCGAGTCGTCCGTAAAGCTTACGCCGCCCTTTGCGCCTGTTGTGGGCTTTATTGTCTGACGTGTATCTCTGTTTTCGCGGCGCTGCTCCGGCTTCTTTTCGCTCTTTTGCATCTGAGCTGCAGCACCCTGACGGAATTTTTCAAATTTTTCAAGCTTGGACATAGGGGCTTCCTTTGTCTTAGGCTTGGAGACCTGCGCCTGAGGCTTCTTTTCAGGGACAGGTTCTTTCTTTTCGGGTGCCTTTTCAAAAGCCTTGGGCTCCTCTTTTACAGGTTCGGGTCTTGCAGGCGCCTCTATGATAATCTCCTTGTTCATATAAGCATCAATGCTGTCTATTTGATGAGACAAGGTGAGTTCCTCAAAGACCATGTTGAATTCAGTTTCGTCAAGACTTCCCGACTGGGTCTTTCCCGACAATCCTGCTTTTGCTATAACCTCAAGAAGCTCCTTGCTTTTGATCTCAAGCTCCTTGGAAAGCGTACTGATTTTATATTTTACCTGATTTACCGGCATACTGTTAAACCTCACTTTCGCTGAAAGTCATTAAAGAAGCGTTTTTTTCTGTCAAATCGATAATACTTCGCAGTATCGGCACGCACAGATTCTTATCCGTTATACCTGCAACCGCAAGCGGCTTGGCTTTTCCGAGTGCGTGAGCAAGCTCAAGGGTATCACACGATAATATATGATACTTTACGCTAAATTGCTCACAAGCTTTAATAACCCGCTTTGCAGTTTTTTCAGATGCGTCTTTGCATACCAGTGCTAATACTACCCGCCCTGCCCTGATGCCTTCACAGGTAAGTTCACTTCCGAAAGTGACCTTACGTGCTCTTGCGGCAAGTCCTATGCTTTTTAAAACGTTTATATGTTCCATGCTCCGTTACTCACCCCTCTTTATCACAGAGGTAAGTTCTTCGATAATATCGGGAGGCACTGTAACATTTAAGTTGTTATCAAGCCTTTTTGATTTGACCGCGCGTTTGAAGCAGTCAACACTCGGGCAAATATATGCTCCCCGTCCCGATTTCTTTCCTTTGAAGTCGATAGAAACCTCTCCCTCGGGGTCTCGCACAACACGGATAAGCTCCTGCTTCGGCTTTGTAGCATTACAGCCGACGCATCGTCTTTCGGGTATCTTTTTTACAGGTTTGTTCTGCATAGATCCTACAGATTCGCTCCTTTGTTCTACAATCTTATTTCCACTCTTGTGTCAGTTTATATTATTCTTCTGAATTATCCTCTTCGACATCAATATCGTCTGCTGTTGTCTTTATGTCGATCTTATAGCCTGTAAGTATTGCCGCAAGACGTGCGTTAAGTCCCTTCTTACCGATAGCAAGAGAGAGCTGGTCGCTGTCTACAACGGCTCTGCATGTCTTTTCTTCAGCGTTAAGAATAATAACGTCGTTTACAGTGGCAGGCGCAAGTGCTTTTGAAATGTATTCTGCGGGATCGTCACTGTACTTGATTATGTCTATCTTTTCGCCGCCAAGCTCATCGGTAATGCTGTTGATTCTCATTCTTCTGCTACCGATACAAGCGCCGATAGGATCAACATTTTCATCTCTCGACATTACGGCGATCTTCGTTCTGACGCCGGCTTCACGGGAAACGCCCTTGATAACTACCGTGCCGTCCTGTATTTCCGGAATTTCAAGCTCAAAAAGTCTCTTGACAAGACCTGCGTGAGTTCTTGAAATAGTTACAAGCGGACCTCTCTGGGCATTGTCCTTCTTTACTTCCATAATGAAGACCTTTATCTTCTGGTTTACGCTGTAAACCTCGCCCGGGATCTGCTCATCACGCTTAAGCGTTACGCGGCTCGTTCCGGTATCAACGATAACGTCTCCTGTTTCAGGATCGATCTTATCAACAGTTGCCGTAACGATCTCTTCCTTCTTTTCTTCATATTCACGAAGCATCATTGAACGCTCAGCTTCTCTGATACCCTGAATGAACACAGACTTTGCGCCCATTGCGGAAAGTCTTCTGAGATTCTTGGGTTTTACCTCACTTTCAACTACAGAACCTATCTTATGTCTCTTATTAAGCTTCTTTGCTTCTTCAAGAGAGATTTCCGTAATTTCGTTGGTTACCTCTTCAACTACAGTTCTCTGACGGTACACTTTAATGTCTGTCTTAACAGGGTCAATGTTAACACGTATGAGCGCCTGACCGCCAAGCTCGTGCTTATAAGCGTTTTCAAGTGCCGCCTGCACACGCTCGATTATATATTCTTTGGAAATTCCCTTTTCCTTTTCAAATAAATCAAGCGCTTCAAAGAATTCCTTGTTCATTTTACTTTTTCCTTTCAAAAGCTATATAATTTCAGTTTTCTTCAATATTGTCAAAATCAAATACTGTCTGTACCTTTGCGACTTTATCAGACGGCAAAAGCATTTCTGTGCCTGCACAAGACACGCGAACTCCCTCGTCCGAGTGGGCAACAAGCTCGCCCACAACGCTCTTTACTCCGTTTACGGGAGCATAGAGTTTTACCTCGACCGTGCTTCCGATAAAAGCGTCAAAATGCCAATCGTATTTTAATTCACGCTCAATACCGGGAGAGGACACCTCGAGATGATACGAGTCTTCAATAGGATCGGCTTCATCGAGAATAGGATCGATTGCACGGTGTACCTTTTCGCAATCGTCTATTGTTATTCCCTCTTCGGTGTCAATAGTTATACGGAGATAATACTCCGAACCTTCCTTGACATATTCAACATCCCACAATTCATAGCCAAGCTCGTTTATTGTAGGGCCCAAAAGTTCGGCCGCAGCCGACGCAATGTTCTTTGACGGTTTCTTCACTTGTTTTACCGTTTCCTTTCTGGTCTTTAACAAAAAGTGAGAGTGGTCTTTCAACCACTCTCCTTTGTTTATTAACATTACGGTAGTATTATATCACCGTTTTTCCCAAAAATCAAGTGTTTTTGCAAACTTTTTTTGATTTTTTACCATTTATTTCTGATTTTACGCTCTTTTTTATACTATGCCCTGCTTTCAACTACCTTTTCGTAGGTTTCGGGGAGGTCTTTTACAACTTTTACAGGAACGATATCCCAAATCTTTTCGGCATAGCTCTTTATTGCTCTGTCAGACGAGAAAACTCCCGCACCCGCCATATTATAAAGTCCCATTTTTGCAGTTTTGCTTCTGTCGGCAAAATCGTCTATTGCACGTAACTTTGTGCGCAGGTATGAATCAAAGTCGTGTAAGAGGAAGTATCTGTCCGCACCGTTTTCGGTAAGAAGCGAATCGTACAAATCTTCAAAGCAGCCACAGCCGCCATCGTCAAGAGTTCCGTCCTTGAGCGCATCAAGCACGCGCTTGATACGTTTATCTTTTTCGTATATTGCAAGCGGCTCGTAATTCTTTTTGAGCTTTTCAATCTCGTCAACGAGTGCACCGAAGATATAATTGTTCTCCTTGCCTGCTTCCTTGACAATTTCGACGTTTGCTCCGTCAAGAGTGCCAAGTGTAAGCGCGCCGTTGAGCATCATCTTCATGTTTCCGGTACCGCTGGCTTCCGTACCGGCGGTAGATATCTGTTCTGAAATATCCGCCGCACCCACTAAAAGCTCGGCGTAGGACACATTATAATCGTTTATAAAATGAACGTTTAAATACTTCTTTGCCTCGGGATCCGCCTCAATAAGCCTTTCAATTTCACATATAAGCTTTATTATCGCCTTGGCTCGGCGGTATCCGGGTGCTGACTTTCCGCCGAATATTACCGTTACAGGCTGTGGATTTTTAAGAGTCCCGTCCTTGATTTCAAAGTACATTTCAAGCACGGCAAGCGCATTTAAAAGCTGTCTTTTATATTCGTGTATGCGCTTTATCTGTATATCAAATACGCTGTCGGGATCAATTACCTTTCCTTCTTTTTCGCGTATATGATCGGCAAGCACACGTCTGCGGTAGCGCTTGATATTGTTAAAATCATCTATTACGGTTTTGTCATCGGCATACTTTGCAATACCGCTTATTCTTGAAAGCTCAATCATCCACTTGTCATCGCCAAGCAGTTGCGTTGTAAACGCCGCAAGCTCAGGGTTTGCCACGGCAAGCCAGCGGCGCTGTGTTATACCGTTTGTGATATTTATTATCTTACCGGGATATATGCGGTTCCACGTTTCAAAAACGTCTCTTTTCAATATATCCGTGTGTATTGCCGCAACGCCGTTTACACGTTTGGATATAAACATCGCCAAATTTGCCATGCATATTCTGCCGTCTGACAGTATTTTCATGTTATCAAGCTCATCAGCAGTAATATCCTTGCCGGCAAGCTCACTCTGAAGCTTCGAATCAAGCTTCTCAATATATTTGTAAACGCCTGACAAAATAGACTTGAAAAGCTCAATGTCCCACTTTTCAAGCGCTTCGCTCATTACAGTGTGGTTTGTGTATGCAAACGCTTTTTTAGCAATATTCAGCGCATCTTCGAAATTCATGTTCTCTTTTTCGCACATGATACGCAAAAACTCAGGAATTGCAATAACCGGATGAGTATCATTAAGCTGGAAGACGTTTTCATCGGCAAAGTGCGAGAAATCGTTTCCGTAAAGCTCCTTATACTGCTCTATAACGTCCTGCAGGGACGCACAAGCAAAAAAGTACTGCTGACGCAGTCTTAATTTTTTGCCCTCGTCTGTATCGTCCGCAGGATAAAGCACACGGGAGATATTTTCTGCTGTATTCTTCTCTTCAAGGGCTTCTGCATATTTCTGCTCATTGAAAAGCTTAAAGTCAAACGGTTTTATCGGTCTTGCTTCCCAGAGTCTGATATACGTGGCAAAATTATTGTCGTATCCGAATACGGGCATATCATACGGGAGAGCTTCAACGCTCATATCGTCAAAATCGACACGCTTCAGGGCATCAGCACGCGCAATCGACCACGGGTCGCCCCATTTTGTCCAGTCGTGCGGCACTTCGTTTTGCCCATCTTCCCCAATTTCCTGTTTGAAAATTCCGTATTTGTATCTGATACCGTAACCGATAAGCGGCATACCGAGCGCGGATGCGGAATCCACAAAACAGGCGGCAAGTCTGCCCAGTCCCCCGTTACCGAGTCCTGCATCATCAATAGCTTTTAAAATTGCATAGTCACTTCCGGCAGATCTGAGCTCATCCGAGATATGCTTGTCAAGTCCGAGTGACAAAAGATTATTATAAACCGCTCTGCCGACAAGAAATTCAGCCGAAAGGTAATAGGCTCTCTTTTTGCCCTTTTCACAGAGCGCGGCGAGTCTGCGGTTACCGCCAAAACGAATCATTACAGCCTCTGCAATTGCTCCGTTTATCTCTTCGGGCGTAGCTTCTCCGGGTGACTTCATATACTTGTTTTCAAGTATTCTTACAAAGTCCTTGACGGTTTCAGTCCCCGTAATTCTTTCCCTTTCCTTATTTGTCTTCATCATCTTCTCCATTCTGCCGTCCTGCGGCACTGATTGTGACTTGACGCATTATAAGCTTGGGTTTGAAGTTCTGCCGTACAACGCGGCAAGCTCGGCGATTTTTTCAGCAAGATTGTCGTTGAAATCGGTCTCTCTTGCACGCCATAGCCAGTTGTTCCCAAGAACAGATGGCGTGTTCATTCTGCCTCTTTCCGCAAGACCGATATAGTCCTGCATGGGTATAACGACGTTGTCGGCACAGCTTGCATATAGTGCGCGGATAGCGCCGAAGCAAACGTCGTCTGTAGCATCAAGTCCGAGATAATCTCTTATAAAACGCTTCGTCTTTGTGTCCGAGTTCATATAAAATGACATAAATGTTTCATTATCGTGAGTTCCCGTATAGGCAAAGCAGTTTTTATTATAATTATGAGGAAGATACTCAGAGTCGGTATTTCCGTCAAAGCCAAACTCAAGAATTTTCATTCCCGGATAACCACATTTTTTAAGAAGCTCGCGCACCGGCTCGTCAATAAACCCGAGGTCCTCTGCGATTATCTTGACTGTGCCGAGACTGTTTTTGACCGACTCAAAAAATTCCATTCCCGGTCCCTCTCGCCATACTCCGTTTTTTGCATCAGGCGCATCAGCCTCTATCGTGTAATAAGATGAAAAACCGCGGAAATGGTCTATGCGCACATAATCATAAAGCTTTGCCGTCATTGCAAGGCGACGCTTCCACCAGGCGTATTCGTCCATTCGCATAACTTCCCAGTCGTATATGGGATTTCCCCACTTCTGACCGTCAGCGTTGAATGCATCGGGCGGACAGCCTGCCACAAGCTTTGGCGAAAGGTCAGCGTCAACCATAAAAAGTTCGGGGTTTTCCCAAACGTCAGCACTGTCTGCCGCAACGTATATCGGGATATCTCCGATTATCGATATTCCGTTTTTGTTTGCATATTCGCGCAGTTCTGACCACTGCTTGAAAAAATAAAACTGACATATTTTCCAGAACTTTATCTCACCTGCGTACGAGCGCTCTACCCATTCGAGCGCACCGCGGTCTTTCTGTCTGTAATCCTTTTCCCAATCGCTGACACCTCTGCCGTACGCAAGTTCTTTAAGGGTCATAAACATGGCAAAGCTGTCAAGCCAAAGAGCATTTTTTACGCAGAACTCCTCATATTCGGGATTGTTTATATCAAATTTTGACAGTGCCTGGCGCAAAAATTTATATCTGTCTACATAAAGTCTGCCGTAATCAACACTTGCTTCATCTGTTTTTTCGAAATTGAGGACATCCTTGGTTATAAGTCCGTCTTTATAAAAAGCCGTAGGATCAATAAAATAAGGGTTCCCCGCAAAGCTTGAAAACGACTGATACGGCGAGTCGCCAAATCCTGTTACACCGAGAGGCAGTATCTGCCAGAGGTTCTGTCCGCTTTTCTTCAGAAAATCGACAAACGAGTAAGCACCCGTTCCGAACGTGCCTATACCGAACTCTCCCGGAAGTGACGAAATATGAAGAAGTGTACCGCATTTTCTCATTTTTATGACCATTCCTTTCTCATAAAGCGCAAGCTTTGTGCCATATCAAAGACGCAAAGTTTACAGTCTTGTTGTCTTATATTTGCGAAAAACTTATATTCTGTTTCCCGTATCTTTATCAAAAAAGTGTACTTTATTCAAGTCGAAGGCAAGTTCAAGCTCTTCTGATGTTTCCACATTCATTCTTGACGGTACGCGCGAAATGATCTTCGCGCCGGCAAAATCAAAATATACATACAGCTCGGCGCCCATCATTTCCGCCAAGTCAATTTTCGCTTTTATTTTCAGCGTATTGTCAAGTCCCATAAAGAACTCTTCTGCATGGATATCCTCCGGACGTATGCCGACAAGCACCGTACGCTTGTCGTATTCTGCAAGCGCTTTATTTACCCCGGCAAGCTCAAAGATATTGTTTTCTGCCTTCAAAAGTATTTTATTCTTTGAGACTTCTACGCGTGCTTCAAACAGATTCATTCTCGGCGAGCCTATAAAGCCTGCAACAAATGTGTTTGCCGGGTTATGATAAAGGTTTTTCGGTGTGTCATACTGCTGTATCACGCCGTCCTTCATAACGACTATACGGTCTGCCATAGTCATCGCTTCGACCTGATCGTGCGTTACGTATACAAAGGTAACGCCAAGGGATTTATGAAGCTTTGATATCGAAGTACGCATCTCTCCTCTGAGCTTTGCATCAAGGTTTGACAACGGCTCGTCCAGGAGAAACACCTGCGGAGAGCGTACCATCGCACGTCCGAGTGCAACACGCTGTCTCTGTCCGCCCGAGAGGGCGCGGGGTTTGCGATTAAGATACTTTTCTATATCAAGCATCTTTGCCGCTTCTTTCACCTTTTTATCTATTTCATCCTTTGGTACTTTACGAAGCTTGAGACCAAAAGCGAGATTATCGTAAACGCTCATATGCGGATAGAGCGCATAGCTTTGGAAAACCATTGCTATATCACGGTCCTTGGGTGCTATGTCGTTTACCTTTTTATCACCAATATAAAGCTCGCCCGACGTAACCGATTCAAGTCCGGCTATCATTCGAAGCGTTGTTGATTTTCCGCAACCCGACGGGCCTACGAGTATAACGAATTCCCGGTCGCGTATTTCAAGGTCAAGTCCGGGTATAACGGTAATATTTCCCGGAAAGGTTTTATTTACGTTTAATAGTCTTATTCCTGCCAACTTATTTTCCTCCTTTCATGCCTTATCCTTTAACTGCGCCTGCCACAACGCCTTTAATGATATATTTCTGGCAAGTAAGATAGAAAATAACCACAGGTATGATAGACAAAACAAGCATTGCCATAAGTGCGCCCATATCACGCGAGCCGTAACCGCCCTGCAGATACTGCACTGCTATGGGTATCGTTTTATATTTGTTTCCGATAACGAGATACGGCAGGAGGTAGTCGTTCCATATCCACATAGAGTTGAGTATCGCAACCGTAATAGCTATCGGCTTCATCATCGGAAAAACGACTTTAAAATACATCTGTACCGGTGTAGCGCCGTCTATCATCGCCGCTTCTTCGACCTCTCGCGGTATTCCCGAAACAAAGCCCGAGAATAAAAACACCGAAAGTCCGGCTCCGAATCCGAGGTAGATAAAAATTATGCCTATAGGATTGTCAAGCCGCATCGCATTTGCAATCTTCGACATTGAGAACATAACCATCTGAAACGGTACTATCATACTGAATACAAATGCAAAATACAGCGTACGCGTAAAGGCGTTTTTTACACGCGAAATATACCACGCGCTCATACTTGTGAAAAATACTATAACGGCAACAGATGATACCGTTATAAATAGCGAATACAGAAATGCAGAGAAAAAGCCTGTTTTACGAAGTCCGTTAACATAGTTTGAAAGTCCTGCAAACGTTGTGGGGTTTGGCAGACTGAAAGGCGAGTCTGTAATATAAAACTGACCCTTGAAAGAGTTCATAAGAACAATAAACACAGGTGCTATAAAAACGATGGCAAGAAGTGTCAGAATTATATAAAACAATATATCTATTCTTTTTGTTCTTTTTTCCATTATTTAATTTTCCTTTACAAATCCTCGCGCGAACGTGTCAGGTACTGTTGGACAAGAGCGATAAGCGCAACTATTATAAAGAATATAACCGCTTTAGCCTGTCCGACGCCCTCGTATCCTACCCTGTTATAGAATGTTTTATAAATGTCAAGGGCAAGCATTGCCGTTTCTTTTCCCGGTGCGCCGCCTGTAAGTGCAAGGTTCTGGTCGAAGAGTTTAAAGCTGTTTGTAAGCGTTAAGAACGTGCATATCGTAACGGCGGATGAGACCATCGGGAGTATTATATACCTCAGTTTTTGGGCATAAGTCGCTCCGTCAATATCCGCCGCTTCAAGCATATCGCTTGGCACGTTTTGTATTCCGGCTATATAAATTATCATCATATAGCCTATCTGCTGCCAGTTTGTGAGTATAACAAGTCCCCAAAATCCGTATTTTGCCGCATAGGTTATATCAACTCCGAAGTATCCGAGAACTCCGTTTATGATTATCTGCCATATATAGCCAAGGACGATTCCGCCTATGAGATTGGGCATAAAGAAGCCTGTTCTGAAAGCATTCGTTCCCTTCATCGGACGAGTCAGTATAAGCGCGAGCAAAAATGCAAGCACGTTTACGCTTATGACCGATACTACGGTGAACTTCACGGTAAACCAAAGCGCATTAAGAAAATCCGTGCTTTGAGTAAATACCCTGACATAGTTTTCAATTCCGACAAAACGCGCGTTTGTGACTGTTGTAAAATCACAGAATGACAGGTACATACCGATTACAAACGGCGCTACAAATGAAACGAAAAAAGCAATAAGGGTAGGCAGCAGGAATATCGGGAAATATTTACCCACATATTTTTTTATCATTCAAAAACTGCTCCCTTTCAGCTTGCGCTTTCGTTTTTCCAGTCTTTGATCACGCTGTCGCGCACTTCATTCCAGGGCTTAGTTCCCTGCGCAAAGGAAAGAAGGTTTGAGCCGAAATTATCTTTAAAGGTCTGGCTTGGGAAAAGCGTGAAGTTCCAGTCTACGTTTTCCTTATCCTCTCGCGACATCCACGAAACGACCTCGCGTGCAAGCGGATCATCGGGCACCTCTGAAGTATCAAAGGAGGCAAAAGGTGTTATAAAATCAAGCTCGTTTGTAACGTAATCCTTACCCGTTTCACTTGTAAAGAGCCAATAAAGAAAATCCTCTGCAAGTTTTTGCTTTTCTTCACCTAATGTTTTATTGATTGCAAGATAGTTTTCCGTACCGATACAGAGTCCCTGCGATTCTTCGCCTGGGATACCGAGATATATCGGCATGAATTTGATCTCTTCATCCTCAACCGTGTTGCCCTCGATACCGTCGATCTGGCTCCACGCCCAGTTGCCGTTCTGCACCATAGCGCATCTGCCGAGAGCAAACTCTGCCATTGAGTCGGACACCTGCTTGCTTCCGAGAAGCTTGGGGTCGGTTACCGAATTATTTATATATAACTCAAACAGGTCTCTGAACCCGTCTGCGTACATAAATTCAATTTCATGTGTCTCATCGCTTGTGAGATCAACATCGTTGTTCTTAAATTCGTAGTATATTGCCACGTTTGCAAGGTGAGTTGTCCATCTCCAGTCCTCGCCCGGCTTTAATGAGGTCGAAGCGAATACGCCGTCGATACCGAGAGAATCCTTAAGTCTGGTCATATCAGTGACAACCTGAGACAATACAGCAAACGAGTTGATATCGTCTACAGTATCTACGTCTACCTGCTTATCGGGACTATCAAAATACGCCTGCATTATACTGTCGTTATAGATAATACCGTATCCTTCAACAACATAAGGAATACCATAAACACCGTCGCCGTCGGTGATGGCCATATCTTTATCGTTTAAAAGATCATAAAGTCTTGTATCCTTTAGGTCGGCGCAGTAATCCTTCCAGGATGCGTATCCTCTCGGTCCGTTTATCTGGAAGATTGCGGGAGCATCTGCTTTTGCAATTTCGGACTTTAGCGTCTGCTCATAGGTGTTTGACGCGGCTGTAACAACGTTAAGTCTTACACCCGTTTCTTCATAGTAATCTTCTGCTATTCTTTCGTAAACTTCAGCCACTTCAGGCTTGAAATTCAGATAATATACACTGCTTTCGCTCTTTCTCGCACCGCACGATACAAGCGTGGGCACAAGCACAAGTAAGCATAACATAAATGCCGCAATTTTTCTTTTCATTACATTTCTGTCCTTTCAACATTTTAATGTAACAATAGTTTGGCATTTATTATCTTTATTTATACGCAAACAGTCAAAAAAGTCCTACGGTAAATCCGCAGGACTTTTTTCTTTACAAATATTTTACGGCGGCTTTTCCTTTTACGTAATCTTCACTTATTACTACCTTTGTAACGCCGTCTTTTGACGGTACGTCATACATTACGCCGCCCAAGAATTCCTCCATTATGGAGCGAAGTCCGCGTGCACCCGTATTGCGCTCGATTGCAAGGTGCGCTATGTGACTAAGTGCACCGTCTTCAAATTCAAGCTCGATATTATCCATACCGAAAAGCTTGGAATACTGCTTGATAAGCGAGTTTTTCGGTTCGGTGAGAACTCTCATAAGCGCCTTTTCGTCAAGATTGTCAAGAGAGACTATTACGGGAAGTCTGCCCACAAGCTCGGGTATAAGTCCGTATTTTACGATGTCATGAGGAATAACGTCTTTGTATATTCCCTCGCTGAGCTTTTCTTCCTTTTTCTTTATCTCTCCGAAAAATCCTGCCGTCTGCGATCCGCGTCTGCGCTCGATGATTTCATCAATCTTATCGAATGCACCGCCGCATATAAACAGTATATTTGATGTATCGATCTGGATAAATTCCTGATTTGGATGCTTTCTTCCACGCTGCGGAGGTACGTTTGACACCGTTCCCTCAAGTATTTTGAGAAGTGCCTGCTGTACTCCCTCGCCCGAGACGTCACGGGTTATTGAGCGGTTCTCGCTTCTTCTGGATATTTTGTCGATTTCGTCAATGTAGATAATACCCATCTCGGCGCGCTCTATATCATAATCAGCCGCCTGTATAAGACGCAAAAGAATATTCTCTACGTCCTCGCCAACGTATCCTGCCTCTGTAAGAGTAGTTGCATCGGCAATTGCAAACGGAACTTTGAGCGTTTTTGCAAGTGTCTGAGCAAGGAAGGTCTTACCCACACCGGTAGGGCCGAGCAAGAGCACGTTGCTCTTCTGTATTTCTACACCGTCGTCATCCCCGGTATTCTTTTTCGAGTGTTTTTTGCCCGACTGAAGAATCCTCTTGTAATGATTGTAAACGGCTACAGACAAAGCTCTTTTGGCGTCGTCCTGCCCTATTACGTATTCATCAAGAGCTGCCTTTATTTCACGGGGTTTTGGAAGCTCTTCAAAGGAAAATACATTTGATTTTCCGTGAACTTCCTCCTGCTCGCTTATAAGGTCATAGCAGGCATCAACACATCTGTCGCAAATGCACACTCCCGTGGGAGAAGGAATAAGAAAGTTTACGTCCTTATCCTCTCTTAAACAGAAGGAGCATTTTACCGAAGGTTTGTTATCGTTATTGTTTGCCATCTGAAACGTCCTTTAAGGTAGTTTATTTAAGCGCGTCTCTGTTCTTTGCAACCTTGTCAACGATACCGTATTCGAGTGCCGCTTCAGCTGTAAGCCAGTTGTCACGGTCGGTATCCTTTGCAATAACGTCAATAGGCTTACCGGTGTTCTCGGAAAGTATCTTGTTGAGTCTGTCGCGTGTGCGCTTAATGTGGTCAGCCGCGATAAGCATATCGGACGCCTGGCCCTGCGCACCGCCTAAAGGCTGATGTATCATAATTTCGCTGTTGGGAAGTGCTATTCTCTTACCCTTTGCTCCGCTGGATAAAAGGAACGCGCCCATACTTGCTGCCATACCGATACAAATCGTGGATACATCACACTTGATATAGTTCATTGTGTCGTAGATAGCAAGGCCGTCAGACACAGAGCCACCGGGGCTGTCTATATAAAGGTAAATATCCTTATCGGGATCCTGCGACTCAAGATAGAGCATCTGCGCTACCACCAAAGACGCGGTTACGTGATTGACTTCATTTGCAAGAAATATAATTCTGTCGTTGAGAAGTCGCGAGTAAATATCGTATGAACGCTCACCGTGAGCTGTCTGTTCAACGACTATCGGTACATATGACATTTTGTTACCACCTTTCGATCATTAAAGCGGCACAATTCAGGCTTTCTTGCCCTCGTCTTTCTTAGTTGCCGCCTTTTTTGTGCCTGTTGTCTTCTTAGCTGCAGGCTTCTTTTCAGCTGTTGCGGAAGTCTTCTTCTCTGCTGTTGTCTTTTTAGCAGGAGCCTTTTCTGCTGTTTCTGCTTTCTTTGTACTTGTTGTCTTCTTGGCTGCAGGCTTCTTTTCAGTTGTTGCTGAAGTCTTCTTTGCTGTCGAAGTCTTCTTTGCAGCAGGCTTTGCTTCTGCAGTTTCAGCCTTCTTAGCTGTAGTTTTCTTTGCTGCCTTCTTTGCAGTTATCTTTGCGTTTTCCTTAACAAGATCAAACGCCTTCTTAACCTTCATATCGGCTGCAATGCCCTTTTCGTCAACAAGCTCTTTAACCTTTTCAACTTCCATATTGTAAGCCTTTGCAATACGGTCGTATTCTTCTGCAATTTCTTCTGCAGTTGCTTCAAGCTTTTCGAGCACTGCGATCTTTTCAAGAGCAAGACGAGTCTTTACCTGGCGTTCTGCCTGGGGCTTGAACTGTGCTCTCATAGATTCAAGTGTCATACCTGTATACTTGAAATATGTGTTGAGATCGAGTCCCTGCATTCTGAGACGATTGTCGTAATCTCTGAGCATGTTCTCTGCTTCCTGTGCAAACATAGGCTCGGGAATATCACCCTCAAGCTTTTCGATAAGAGCAGCTACGATTTCTTCGTCAACGTCTGCATCGGCTTCTTTTTCACGTCTGTCTGTGATTCTTGCCTTAATATCTGCCTTATATTCATCAAGAGTATCAAAACCGTTGTCCTTTGCAAACTCGTCGTCTACTTCGGGCATTTCGTTAAACTTGATACCGTGAAGCTTTATCTTGAATACTGCCGCCTTACCAGCAAGCTCTGCAGCGTGGTATTCGGTGGGGAAAGTAACGTTTATATCGAAAGCGTCGCCGATGTTCTTTCCGATGATCTGATCTTCAAAACCGGGAATGAAGCTTCCGGAGCCGATTACGAGAGACTGATGCTCAGCCTTGCCGCCGTCAAAAGGTACGCCGTCAACAGAGCCTTCGTAGTCAATGTCAACAGTATCACCGGACTCAACTGCACGGTCGGTGATGTCGATAAGGCGGGAAGCCTGCATTCTCTTCTGTTCGATTTCAGCGTTTACGTCGTCATCTGTAACAGAAACGGGAGCCTTTTCAGCTTCGATGCCCTTATAATTCTTGATTTCAACTTCAGGTTTTGTGTATACCTTTGCCTTGAATACAACGCCGTTATCGTCAATAGAAACGATATCAAATTCAGGCATAGATACAAATTCAAGCTCACAGTCCTTGATTGCTGCTTCATAAGCTTCGGGGAGAATTTCGTTTACCGCGTCTTCATAGAACACGCCCTTGCCGTACATCTTTTCGATGATGGATCTGGGAGCCTTGCCCTTACGGAAGCCGGGAACGTTGATCTGCGCTACCTTGCTCTTGTAAACCTTGGCAACTGCCTTCTCAAAGGTCTCCTTATCCGCGGAAAATTCAAATTCCACTACATTTTTTTCGGGATTTGTAAGATTTTTTAAACTCATGCTGTTATTCCTCCGTTGCGGATATGGTGTTTTTTACACAATTATCCATAATATAGCATTATAGATTAAATTTTACCCAAAAATCACTCTAAAGTCAAGAGTTTTGAGTGATTTTTCTTCATTTTCTGCCTTTATAATAAATTTGAGGTCATTTTTTTGATTCTTTAGGGCATTTTTACTGTGTCCGAGGCCCTTTTATGCTTCAATTTATCCTTAAAGGTGTAAATTCGAGATAATCTGCCGAGGTAATATAAAAGTCTATTCCCTCAAAATCAAACTTTGGCGGCAGATCGTACGATGCGTGTATATGACCAAAATAGCATCTTTTTATACCGTGCTTTTTAAGACAGTCAATTATCGGTCTGCACACAAATTCACCCATAACGGGCGGAAAATGCAGAAAAGCAAGTATTTCGCTTTCCGGATTCTCTTTCTTTAGTTTTTCAGCTTCATCCAAACTTAACTCAAGCCGTATGACCTCTCGTGCGACAATTTTCTCAAAATCAGCCGAATCGGGAGCGTTTTTATTGTTTTCGTCAATATACCAGCCGCGCGAGCCGGCTATGATAAAACCGCATTCAAGGTAGGCGTTGTTATACAAAAAGCGCACCGAGTCAACGCCAAGCTCTGCCATCAGCTCGTCAAGCTTCTTTTTCGAGGTCCACCAATAATCATGGTTTCCCTTTCCTATTATCTTTTTACCGTTAAGCTTATGAATAAACATAAAGTCTTCAGAAGCGCCTCTGTGCGACATTGCCCAAGAGATATCCCCTGCTATGACAACAGTGTCGCCGCTATCTACGACAGCGTTCCAGTTTTTTGTCAGCCTGTCGGTATAGTTCTGCCATCGCTTCCCGAAAACATCCATCGGCTTATTGTCGCTTAAAGATAGATGCGTATCCGATAGTACGTATAAAGCCATATAATTCCTCGTTTTTATTTGACTTGGAGTTCGCCTGCTACCTCACAGAGCATTTCGTCTTTTGATATAGTTTTATTAAAGCGCACTTCTCTCTTGTCAAGTCCGGAAAGCGGCGCGGGAATCTCTGTTTTTGTGACACTGCAGAGTTTTGCAAGCGATTCGAGCGGCTCGGCGTCACGCTCGTGCGTGAGTGAATCAAGCACGTCAACTGCAAACTTGTAGGGGCTTGCCGTTGATGCAATCACCATTTTGCGCGTGTCATTTGTTTGTTCAATATACTCGTTTGCGCACTTTACCGCAACTGCCGTATGCGTGTCTATAAGGTAATTCTCTGTCTCAAAGGTTTCTTTGATTGTCGCCGAAGTTCCTGCTTCGTCACAGTAATAGCCCTCAAAGCTTTCTCTGATTTTTGCAAGACAGTCTGCGCTTACGGTGTAAGCACCCGTTTCGGAAAGCGACTTCATATATCCCGCAGTCTCTTCTGCACCGCACATAAGATAAAGCAGTCTTTCAAGATTGCTTGAAATAAGAATATCCATTGAAGGAGACATCGTTGTATAGAACTTGCGGTTCCTGTCGTAAGTACCGCTGCGCAAAAAGTCGGTAAGCACGTTGTTACTGTTGGACGCGCATATAAGCTTGTTTATCGGCAGTCCCATAAGCTTTGCGTAATATGCGGCGAGAATGTTACCGAAGTTTCCTGTAGGCACGGTAACGTTGATTGTATCGCCGTTCTTTATGTCTCCCGATTTTACAAGGTCACAGTAAGCGGAGATATAATAGACAATCTGCGGTGCAAGACGTCCCCAGTTGATAGAATTTGCACTTGATAAGAAGTAGCCGTTACGATCAAGCTTCTCTGCAAATTCCGAGTCGGAGAATATCTTTTTAACACCGTTCTGTGCGTCGTCAAAGTTTCCTTCTATCGCACATACGTTTACATTGTTACCCGTCTGTGTCGCCATCTGTAATTTCTGTACGCGGCTGACTCCCTCCACGGGATAGAATACCGTTATCTTTATGCCGTCAATGTCCTTATATCCTTCAAGCGCGGCTTTGCCCGTGTCGCCTGATGTTGCAACGAGGATAAACGCGACTCTCTTTTCTCCCGTGCCTTTAAGCGCACCCGTTAAAAGTCTGGGCATTATCTGAAGCGCCATATCCTTGAACGCGCAGGTAGGACCGTGCCAGAGTTCGAGCACGTTTCTCGTTTCGTCAAGCTTTGCAAGCGGTGCAGCGCCACCCGGGAAACGCTCTTCTCCGTATGCCGCCTGTGCGCTTTCAAGCAAGTACGCGTATTCGTAATCTGTCAGAAAACGCGAGAGCACGTCTGCCGCGCGGTGAGGATAATCAAGCGCGCAGAGCTTTTCTATATCCTCTGCTGTTATTGCAGGGATAGACTCGGGCACAAACAGGCCGCCGTCGCAAGCAAGTCCGGTTTTGATAGCGTACATGGAGTTTACGCTGTTGCCCTTGGTTATCTTACCTCTTGTACTTATGTAATTCATTGTCTTTATACCTCCGTATATCTTCAGCGCTTTCCGAGATTGTTCACAAGAAAATCCCGTGCGTTATTGTACATAATATTTTCTGTTTCTTCTTCGCTAAATCCACGGTTAACAAGCAGCTCTGCAAGAGTCTTAAGACTTGTTACATCGCAAACGCCTGTAGGTAAGCCTGATACTCCGTCGAAATCCGAACCGAGACAAACACCCTTCGGCGATAATTCATAATAGTGTTTTATGTGACAAGCAAGATCGTTTATATCTGCACCCGTCTCACGAAGATGCTCGCAAGCCATACTCACACCGACAACACCTCCGAGGCGCACAATTTCTTTATAGTGTTCATCTGTAAGGTTGCGCGAGTGAATATGTACCGATTTTGAGTTTGAGTGAGATGCGATTATCGGTTTTGAATACTTTACGGCGAGCTCTAATACTTCGTCTGTCTGTTTCTCGTTTGCGTGAGAAACGTCGGGGATTATTCCAAGTTCAAAGCACAACTTCACAACTTCTTTTCCAAATTCGGTAAGACCGTCACTATTGTCGTGCGCTCCGCCTATCGCGCATTTTCCTGCCCATACAAGTGTCAGTATCCTCACACCAAGCGAATAGAGCACCTCAAGTCTTTTAATGCTGTTATCAAGAAGTTTTCCGCCTTCTACTGCAAATATCAGTGAAGAAAGGCCGTTTTTTTCGTTTTCAAGTATATCCGCTCCGCTTTTTGAAAGCCTCACGTTATAACCCTTTGCACTTGCCAATGCAAGCTCTTTTTCAAGAATTCCCGCGCCGTCAAGAAATGCGTCGTAAGCTTCGTCACAATTCAGCGAGTTCTCCGACCACATAGCCATTACCTGAATAAAGCTTTCATACTTTTTAAGCTTTTCAAGCGAGATGTGTCCGTTATTCTCTGCAAGCGTTCCTCCGTTTTTTCTTATACTGTACAGCGTGTCACAGTGAAGATCGCAAATTCTGTTCTTCATATGTAAAGTTCCTTATACCGTATTATCGAAGTGAGGTGTCAGAATAAAACGCGTTGCGTATATGATTTATAAAGCACGCGGACAAATTAAGCTCTCCCGACTCTTCGCTGTAGGTCTTGTCGATGGGAGGGACTAACACTTCTATCACGTCAACTCTTGAAAAGCGTCCGCGTACAAAGTCCTCAGCGCAGTTTTCGGCAATAAATTTATTTGCCGCCGCGACTATATTCGAGCGTTTTTTGTATCCTACTGCTTTTCCGGGTCTGTGAGCCTGTGCTTTGTTGTTTTTTGTTCTGCATTTCACTTCAATGAATACAATATATTCATTATCAAGTGCTATTATGTCTATCTCCTTATGAGAGGCATAGTAGTTTGATGCAATTATCTTGTATCCGCATTTTTCTTTGAGATACTCGCGCGCTATCCTTTCGCCCTGCCTGCCGAGCTCACGGTTGTTAACGTTCTTCATCGTTTAAAAACTTAAGAAACGTCCGTCTGTGTTCAGGGCAGGGGCCGAGCCGTCTGACTATATCCATATGCTCTTTAGTCGGGTATCCCTTATGCTTTGCAATATTGTATTCGGGATACTCGCGGTCAAGCTCTACGCACATACGGTCACGCGTGACTTTTGCAAGAATCGATGCTGCCGCAATAGACGGGGACTTTGAATCTCCCTTTATCAGTGCAAATGCAGGTATTTCAAACGAGCGCGTACAATTTCCGTCAACAAGTGCTGCGTCGGGTGCAACTTTAAGTGCCGCTATTGCACGTCTCATCGCAAGCATCGACGCGTTGAGGATGTTTATCTCATCAATTTCATCGGGAGTTGCGATACCCGTTGCCCACGCTACAGCTTTTTCGCATATAACGTCATATAACTCCTCACGTCTTTTTTCAGAAAGCTTTTTCGAGTCATTGAGTCCTTCTATCTCTAAACCGCGAGGGAGTATGCACGCTCCTGCCACAACAGGTCCGACAAGCGGCCCTCTGCCGGCTTCATCCGTGCCGCATACTATCTTATAGCCTTTTTCTGTAAGCTCGTCTTCATATTCCCATGTAAGCGGTTGCGATATTTTCTTTGGCATATCTATGATCCTCTCACGCTTTGTCGCGTATAAAGTCTTCTACCCTCTCAAGAGTGATTCTTCCGATAACTCCGCCACGGAATTCGTCAAGAAGCATTCCTGCACATCTCTCGGTGTTTATTTCACCGCCCGAGATTATACATCCGCGCTTTCTTCCTATCTCCTCAAAGAGCTCGTAATCGGTAAAGTCCTCGTATTTATCCATCGAGCCAAGCTTATATCTGTTTGCAAGCTCCTCGGGATAAAGACGTCTGAGTCTACCGCACAGGCGCATCGCGATAAGCTCTGTATCAAGTATCTGATCCTTGATAGCTCCTGTCATTGCAAGGCTTTCGCCAACGCTTTCGTCCTCAAATTTCGGCCAGAGTACGCCCGGCATATCAAGCAGGTCGATACCGATAGAGGTAGTTACCCACTGCTTGTTCACTGTAACGCCCGGTCTGTCCTCGACTTTTGCCTTCTTATTGCCCGAAAGCTTATTTATAAGCGAGGATTTTCCGACGTTCGGTATTCCGACTATCATAGCTTTGAGCCGTCTGCCGGTCATTCCCTTTTCTTCGTATCTTTCAAGCTTATCACCGAGGATATTTCTCACGGCGGGCATAATCTCGCCTATTCCCTGTCCGCGTGTAACGTCGGTGATAATACATCCCCTGCCCTTTCCTGTATAATACTTTTTCCAGGATTCAAACTGAGAGGGATCTGCAAGAGAGGCTTTATTCATAAGTGTAAGCATCGGCTTGTTTCCAACAAGTCTTGCAATCTCGGGGTTTTTCGAGCTGTACGGTATTCTTGCATCGAGTAGTTCTATAACGATGTCAACAAGCTTTAAAGACTCGGATATGAGTCTTCTTGTTTTCGCCATATGCCCGGGAAACCATTGTATCTGATCTGATGGCATTGTTAAAATTCCTTATAAAATTTATTCTTCCGTGCCTGCTCCGCAGCACTTCTTATACTTCTTACCGCTTCCGCAGGGACAGGGGTCGTTTCTGCCTATTTTTGCCGTATTGCGCACCGCGGGAGTCTGTGCGGTATTTTGCGGCGGTGTCGTTCTGCCCTGATTGAAAGCAAGATTAACTCTGCCGCCGCGAGCTTCTTTCATAACCTGTTCGCGCTCCGTGGGCTTTTCTTTCGGCATTACCGAAAGTATACGGCGCGTAACACCCTGCTTTATTGAGTATATCATCTCGTCAAACATATTTGAGCCGAGGATTTTATATTCGTTAAGAGGATTGCGCTGTGCATATCCCTGAAGGAACACGCCTGCGCGCATCTGATCCATTGCTTCAAGATGCTCAACCCAGTTTTCGTCAACGCTGCGAAGGAGCACTACGCGCTCGATCTCGCGCATATCATTGCCGAAGAGCTCTTCCTTTTGCGCATATATTTTATCCGCACGCTCCTTAAGCTCGCTTACAATCTGATCGGCGTCTATTCTGTCAAAATCGTCAACCGTGTATCTGAAGTCATCATCCTTTGTAAGATAGCCGTAGAAGTGAGCACGTATCGCGTCGTAGTTCCAGTCGTCACGCACTTCGTCTGCCGTATTTTCGGCAACTACCGTGTCGATAACATCGTAGATCATATGCTTTATTGTCGCGCTCATATCTTCGCCGTTCATTACCTCGCGGCGCTGTGAATAGATGACTCTTCTCTGTTCGTTCATCACGTTGTCGTATTCGATAACCGACTTTCTGTGATTGAACTCTCTGTCCTCTATCTTCTTCTGCGCAGACTCTATGCTGCCCGAAAGTATCTTCTGGTCGATTACTGTATCCTCGTCGATGCCAAGACTCTTGACAACGCCGATTATTCTGTCTCCGCCAAAAAGTCTCATAAGATCGTCTTCAAGCGAGAGGAAGAAACGCGACATACCGGGATCACCCTGACGTCCCGAACGTCCTCTGAGCTGATTGTCGATACGGCGGCTCTTATGTCGTTCCGTGCCGAGTATATAAAGACCGCCTGCTTCTCTTACCTTTTCAGCTTCGGGAGCAATTTCCGCTTTGTATTTTTCGACAAGTTCTTTAAAGAGCGCACGTGCTTCTACTACCTCAGGATCACTTTCTTCGCTCGTACCTACTGCAAGGCGGATAATACTATCGTCAATATCGCGGCGTCGCATCTCGCTCTTAGCCATAAACTCTGCGTTACCGCCGAGCATAATATCGGTACCGCGTCCTGCCATATTGGTCGAAATAGTAACTGCATAAAGCTTACCTGCCTGCGCGACTATCTCGGCTTCCTTTTCGTGATACTTAGCATTAAGCACCGTGTGCTTGATACCGTTTTTCTTTAATATATCCGAAAGTAATTCGGACATTTCTATCGAAACCGTACCAACGAGCACAGGCTGGCCTTTGGCGTTACATTCCTTGATCTGCTTGACTATCGCTCTGTACTTGCCTGCCTGCGAGGTAAATACGGCGTCTGTATAGTCGTTTCTTATCATAGGCTTGTTGGTTGGCACTTCTACCACGTCAAGCGCATATATTTCTCTGAATTCATTTTCTTCGGTAAGAGCCGTGCCCGTCATACCCGAAAGCTTTTTATAGAGTCTGAAATAGTTCTGGAAGCTTATCGTTGCAAGCGTTCTGTTTTCGCGCTTGATCTCAACGCGTTCCTTTGCTTCTATCGCCTGATGCAGACTGTCTGAGTAACGTCTGCCGTACATTATACGACCTGTGAACGAGTCGATTATAAGGACCTCTCCGTCCTTGACTATATAATCAACGTCTCTCTTCATTACGCCGTGAGCACGCATCGCCTGATTGATATGATGCGCTATCGTGGAGTTTTCGGGATCAGAAAGGTTTTCGATACCGAAATACTTTTCAGCCTTTTCGATACCGTATTTTGTAAGGCTTACGGTGTGCGCCTTTTCGTCTACGATATAGTCGGCATCAACTTCGTCCATAAGCTCCTTTTTGTCCGCCTCTTTGATAAGGTGCTTGCGAAAAGAACGAACGAGGTCGTTTGCCTTGCCGTAAAGGTCGCTTACTTCGTCACCAAGTCCAGAAATGATAAGCGGTGTACGCGCTTCATCTATGAGTATTGAGTCAACTTCGTCAACTATGGCGAAAGCGTGTCCGCGCTGGAAGAGCTGTGTGCTATACAGCGCCATATTGTCGCGAAGGTAGTCAAATCCGAATTCGTTATTAGTGCCGTAGGTGATATCGGCTCTGTATGCCGCCTGCTTTTCAAGCGGGTCCTGGTCGTGATGTATAAGTCCCGTGGTAAGTCCGAGGAAAGCGTATACTCTGCCCATTTCATCGCTGTCACGCTTTGCAAGGTATTCGTTTACCGTTACAATGTGAACGCCGTTTCCTGCGAGCGCATTAAGGTATGCAGGGAGAGTTGCAACGAGTGTTTTACCTTCACCCGTTTTCATTTCGGCTATTCTTCCCTGATGCAAAACGATACCGCCAACAAGCTGTACTCTGAAAGGACGTTTACCGAGAACTCTGTCATCAGCTTCTCTAACAAGTGCAAACGCGTCGCACAAAATATCGTCAAGTGTTTCACCGTTTTTAAGTCTTTCTTTAAGAACGTCTGTAGTAGCGCGAAGCTCAGAGTCGCTCATAGCTTTATATTTAGGCGCAAGCGCTTCGATAGCATCTACGATAGGATATATCTTCTTCAGCTGTCTTTCGCTGTAAGTTCCGAATATTTTTTCAATAAGTCCCATTAGTACGGTAATTCCTTTCTAAATGGCGTGGGTGAATTTCATTTGCTCAAAATTCTCAAAATTATAGCAATCATAATTATTATAATAAAATAATAGAGAAATTGCAAGTATATTTTGTGAACTTCTGGTATAAAAATACACGTTATAAGGTAAATATAACGATTTTTTTGTCGGCAAAGAAGAAAAAAGGCACCCGTTTGGGTGCCTTGCTCGTTATTTAGTCTACCTCTTTGAGGGAGGTGGCAAAACCGCAGGTTTTGACGGAAGGAGTTTTATCTGCATACGCGCTCTCCCTCAGTCAGCTTCGCTGACAAGCTCCAAAGAACACACCAGCGTGTTCTTATGCGAGGGAGCCTTTTGGCATTTCACGCGTTTATCATTTCGCGAATAAGGTCGTAAAGTCTCATAAATGAGCCTATTTCCATGTGCTCGTTAGGTGTGTGCGCGTCTCTTATTGTAGGTCCTACCGAAAGAATATCCATATCGGGTATCGCTGCCTTTATAAGTCCGCACTCAAGTCCTGCGTGTATCGCAACGACTCTTCCCTCTTTGCCTGAGGTTTTCTTGTAGGTATCCTTGAATATACCGATGAGCTCGGAGTCAGGTGCATACTGCCATCCGGGATACTCGCCTTCAAACTTTACTTCAAAGCCGTTTGCGTGTGCTTTTTCGCGGATAGTTTCCTTCATCGAAGCAAGGGAGGCTGCCACCGATGAACGGCAGGAAAGGCTTATAACGAGCTCGCCGTTTTCTTCTTTGAATGAAGCGAAATTAGCCGAGCTTTCAACAAGTCCCTCCATATCGCGACTCATTGCGTAAACGCCGTGCTGAAGCTCGTTTGCAAGCGTAACGAGTGCACTTGAAAGCTCTGAAGTCATAACCGAGTCTGCACTTACTTCTTCAGCCGTTATAAACAGTCCGTTATCGTCTTCAATAACTTTAGCTTTAAGAGTCGTTTCATAATCGCGTACAGTGTCGCATACAGGCTGTATATCAGAAGATACTACTACCGCTACACAGTCGCGTGCAATAGCGTTGTCCATATTTCCGCCTAGCACCCCTGCGATAGTAATTTTATCGCCGAGAAGCTTTAAAAGCTTCGACATAGCAACGCACGCGCTCGTTCTGCCGAGTGCGATATCCGTACCCGAGTGACCGCCTTTAAGTCCGCCGACTGTGATTTTAACGGCTTTAGCACCCGCGGGTACTTCTTCTTTTTCAATTTTGCGTGTTATTCTGCATCTTACACCGCCGGCGCTTCCTGCAACAGCTTCGCCTTCTTCCTCGGTATCGATGTTTATCATTCTGCGAGAGATGACTTTACTGTAATCAAAGTTTGTAGCTCCAACAAGAGCCGTTTCCTCGCTCGTTGTGAACAAGCACTCAATGGTCGGAGCTTTAAAGTCCTTGTCATCAAGAATAGCGAGCATTATAGCAACAGCAATGCCGTCGTCAGCGCCAAGCGTCGTTGACTTTGCATAAAGCCAGCCGTCGCGCTCTTCGATCTGAATAGCGTCCCTCAGAAAATCGAATTCAAGTCCGGGTACTTTCTCGCACACCATATCAAGGTGTCCCTGCAAAAGCACAGCAGGACGGTTTTCATAGCCGGGTGTTGCCGGACGTCTTACAAAGACGTTATCAAAGCTATCGCGGTAAGAATAAAGTCCGCGCTCTTTTGCAAAGGCTTCAACGTAGTCGGCAATTGCCTTTTCGTTGCCCGAGCCGTGGGGGATTTTGCATATGCTCTCAAAATATTTATAAACGGGAGCATTTCTGTAATCTGTATTTAAGGACATGATAATTCCTCCGTTGTGTCACACGTTATTATATGCAAATTTATTTTTTTATGTTAATGCATTTTTACCATTGTAGCATAAATTTCACAAAAAGACAAGTCTATGCTCAAATTCAATATTTTTTGTAAGTAAAAGGATTCATTGTCCACCTTTCCTGGCGATGATACGACAAGAGAAAAATCTTGAAAAAATGTCTGAAAAGCTATTGACAAGCTAAAACTGTTATGGTATAATATCTTGCGTTGACACAAAAATCACACACGTACCTTTAGCTCAGCTGGATAGAGCAACTGCCTTCTAAGCAGTAGGTCGGGGGTTCGAGTCCCTCAAGGTACGCCATATGGTGGGATTAGCTCAGTTGGTTAGAGCGTCAGGTTGTGGCCCTGAAGGCCGTCGGTTCGAATCCGATATCTCACCCCATGAAAAAAGCACTTGCAAATGCAAGTGCTTTTTTCAATGAAATTTGCCTTCGGCAAGTGAAATAGCTGTGCTATGAAATACACTTCGTGTATGAAATACCCTTCGCTATATGAATGGCAAATTTTATTTCACAGAAAGCGCAAGCTTTCTATTTCATAATTTCCCGAGGGAAATTATTTCATATCGAACGAAGTGAGATATTTCATTATAAATATTCTTTCAACTATTATGCACTCGCGACTCGCAAAAAAGCACTTGCAAATGCAAGTGCTTTTTTCATTATCCGCAGACCACCGCGTATATAAGCTCTGTTGCAAAGGCTTTTGTAACTTCAGCGTCAGGCTCAAAATTTGAACGCACTTTATAAAGCAATCCAAGACCCTGTGCTATTGCTACGTATCCTTTTACGTGATCGGGAATTTTTTCATCGTCTTCAAAGCGCGTCACGTATATGCCCTCAAGCTCTGCTACCTCCGAATATCCCTTTGCATACACTATCGCTTTTACGGCATTTGCACGTGTAAGCGGCTTTTCTGGGTCATAATCCTTGCCGAACACCGCCGTGTCTTCTCCTGCCAAAGCATACACTTCGGGGATCGGGAGTACAGTCTGCAGCATATCTGCATATTCTCCCTGAGTTAAGTTGCGCTCAGGCTCAAATTTGTCCGCACGCTTTATGATATTCATATCAGCAAGAATATTGATCTTTTTAAGAAGTGCTGCATCATTTACGTCTGTAAATGCAATATTTTTGAAATACTCGGGTTTTGTAACAACGGTATCGCTTTCGCCTGTGTGAGCGTCGATTTTATAATTCCCGTAAGTATATCCGTATCCGATAAACAGACGTTTTTTCGCCGTTGTAGTGTCGCCCGATGCTACGTATATCTTGCCGTCTTCAAGCTTAACTGTAGGGTAAAGCACAGGCTCTAATCCAACGTTTTCGATGTATATATCAAGTGCGTCTTCTGCCAAGATTATCCCCTCTACAGACGGGAACTCGCAGTCGCTGTAATTATAGCTTATGCTTATAACTTTTTTGTTTCCAAGTCTTATCTTGATACCTATGGCATCACGTTCAAACTTAAGTCCCTGATTATATCGGACGTAAACGAATGCCAGCGCATTCCACGTGTTTATCTCATCAGGAACATATATACCGTCAGGATCAAGAACATATTCCTCGTACGTGTCGGGATACAGTTTTTTTACAAGCCCGTCGGCGATAGTCTTATACTCGTTTATAAGTGCATCTGTGTCATCAATTTCAAGCGGCTTGGTTTCATAATTCTTATCATAATCGGAATACGAAAGTATCTCTCCCGTTTCGGCGTTTATCTCAACGTAGGTGATATGATCTTCGCTCTCGTAGTTCACCGTAAGATTATAGCTTACAGCGTCAGTATATGCCGATGTTTTTTTATAGAGATTTGCATTTGTTATCTTGTTTTCATCGTCAAACCCGAGCTCATTATGAGCCTTTA
Source organism: Eubacteriales bacterium (assembly GCA_045590315.1). Classification (GTDB taxonomy): domain Bacteria; phylum Bacillota; class Clostridia; order Oscillospirales; family CAG-272; genus UBA4717. The sequence continues at coordinate 19,146 of JAZNQU010000025.1, read as the reverse complement.
TAAGTCCGCATACGTCCTCGGGCTTATAAAATCCGTCCTGATATTCTATCCCTGCCGACTCCGCACCCGTAAGTCCGAATGCTCCTTCAACTGCAGACTCGGTTTCTGCTTTGTCCATAGCAGCAGACGAATTTGTGGCAAATTTATATCCGCCCTTAACGTTTATTCGCTCAAGAAGCTCTCCGTTTGCACTTATAAGCTTATCTGTACCTGCAGGAACGTAAACCAGGTCAACGTACGATTTTTTCGCTACTCTGTCGTACGCTATCGTGTATTCAAGCTTCATCGGATATTTTTCCGCAAACAGCTCTCTCACCACTTCTTTATTAAGCGGTTCTTCATTTTCAGAATCAAGCGCAGACGAAAGAGTTGTTGAGTAAGAATAAACTTCACCCGTAAGGTATGAGATATTTACCTGAGCCAAACCGCCGAGTATTACGATCCCGTTATCGTTTGCGGTAAACGTTATGGCATACGTTGAACTGAATTTTGTGTAAGTTACGTTTGCGTGTTCTGTGTCAAAAAATCTTGCAACGCCCGGATTTGCCGCGCATATGAAGTCATATGCGATTGCGAGAGCGTCCGCCTGCGATATTTCGGGTACGGGTCTGTCGCTTATTCTTTCATAGCTCTTTGAATAACTTGTAATATACCCGTCGGTATTTACACTGACGTTTGCATTGTCCCACGTATCGGTATTCGTCCAATACAAATTCAGCGTAGTTTCGTTCCCGTACTCACCAGTACGCGAATATGAATCGTAACCGAATTCATCATAGGCTGAAGTATCGGGAAGTACACGTCTGCTTGCTTCTACTGCACGTGCCACGTGCTCTTCATCTATTTTTTCAAGTTCACTGTTCAGAGTAACGTTACTGCCGTCGTAAAATACGGTTTTATTATGAGCCAGATAAGGTGTGATAGCACCGACCGAAAGAGATAGCGCGCACACGACTGCAATTATTGATAAAAGCTTCTTCATAATATCTACCGTCCTCTCTTTATTTCAGTTTTCATTGTATACAATAGACTCGGCAACGGCTTTCGCGAGTTTTTCTTCGTACGTATCTCCGTCAAGGAATATTACGATATTCTCACCGCCGGATTTATAGTTAATATAATACCCTCCGTCAGTCTCTGCTATTTGTGGAGTAATGCATCCGACACATGTAAATTCAGGTGCGCTGTTTAAATATGCGGTTGCTATAACCGCTCCGTTTGTATCGGTATACTCTATCTTGTCTTCATACACGTTCCGGGAATTTGACGTATAGAGATTGAAAACAAACGCACCTGCGTTGCTATATTGCGTGACTGTTTCTTCTCCCGCATTCTGGATTTCTTCTGCCTCCGCAGGCTCTTCGACAGACTCAAATGCTGCTTCTGCTTTCGCCGTCGGAGCCACGTCGTCGGCAACGTCTTCATCATAGGACTTTGCCATATCAGCAATACCGTCAACGAGAATCTGCGTTTTCACTGCAGCTTTATACGATTCATTTATATCGAAAACTGCCTCTTCTTCAGGCTCGTCAGATGAAGAGTAAAGACTATATCCCGAATATTCAAAATCAGCTTCTGCAAGAGCTGCGTCCTCTGCAACATCATTTATTACGGGAAGGGTTCTTATCGCAACCACAAAAACCACGCAGGCACACGCGGAAAGCGTTGCACATGCAGACAGCATTTTTATCCGTCTGCGCTTAATTTCAAGCTGCTTTTCGTATTTTTCATAGACACCGTCTATGAACTCTTTTTCACTTTTCACCGTACACGCCCTCCTTTTCAAATTCTTTTCTCGCGCTCGCCTTTGCGCGGAATACAAGATTTTCAATTTGCTTTCGGTTTTTACCCATTACCCTGCCTGCTTCATCGTATGACAACTCTTCAATGTAGACAAGATACAGGGCACATCTGTAGTCCTCACTTAGTCTGTCAAGTACCTTATAGAGTATTTCATTCTGCTCGTTTTTGATAATCTTTTCAGCAAGCGCTTCCTGGTCGGATTCAGTATTTACGTCGATTTCCTCGTCGCTCACAAATTTCTGCCGTCTGAGATGATTTATAGCCTTATTTTTCGCTATCGTAAAAAGGTAGGTTTTAAGCGAGCTGGAAAAATTATATCTGTGTTTATGTAAAAGCAGTTCAACGAATGCGTCCTGCGCGATTTCTTCTGCAACAGACACACAGCGCACATATCGCATTATGAAAAAAATGAGATTTTCCCTGTATAGATTGATTATATCGTCAAACGCTTCCGTTTCGCCGTCAAGATAACGGCGGAAAAGTTCGTTTCCAGAAGACAAGGTGTCACCTTCCCTCAAATTCATTATTTATACGCTTGATTTTGGTGAAACACTCACCCTTTTTTACATTTTATCATAAATTCGACCTTTTAGCAATAGAGATAATTTTAAGTTTATGTTACATCGTCTTACACTCTTGCATTTATCCGCTTTTACTGTTATAATGTAAGAAAAAACCACGAAAGTAATGACAATGATGAAAAAAACAGAAAAGCTTTATTATACCGACAGTATGATGAGCGAGTTTGACGCGCTCGTTGTGTCATGTGAATCTTCAGATAAAGGCGGATACGAGATAATTCTTGATAAGACCGCATTTTTCCCCGAAGAGGGCGGTCAGTATGCCGACACAGGTCTTCTTGGCTCTGCCTCTGTTCTTGATGCCCGTGAACGTGACGGCGTTATTGTTCATTTTACCGATGTTCCGCTTACAGAAGGCGAAATTGTTCACGGTAAAGTAGATTTTGATAAGCGTTTTGAAAAAATGCAGTGCCATTCGGGTGAGCATATAGTATCGGGACTCATATTTAAGCATCACGGACTTAACAACGTCGGCTTTCATCTCGGTCACGATGATGTAACGCTTGATTTTGACGGTGTTCTGACACGTGATGAGCTTGATGAGATAGAGCGTCTTGCAAATGCCATAGTATATAAAAATATTGAAATAAAAGCAGAGTTTCCTTTAGCCGAGGTACTAAAAACGCTTGATTACAGAAGCAAGCTTGAGCTTTACGAAAACGTCAGAATTGTTACTATAGACGGCGTGGACACCTGCGCCTGCTGTGCGCCGCACGTATCGCGCACGGGTGAGGTAGGCATTATAAAGCTTCTTGACTTCATTCACTACAAGGGCGGAATCCGTATTCATATGCTCTGTGGCGCGCGTGCACTTGCCGACTATAACGCAAGATACAGAAACTGCCGGGAAATATCAAATATGCTATCGGTAAAGCAAGCTGACATATGCGCAGGTGTCAGCCGTGTTACAGACGAGTGCGGCAGACTGAAAAGCGAGATTTCAGCACTCAAGCGCGCATTTTTATCAGAGCGTATTGACGCGCTTACGGAAAGCACGAATCCGGTCATTATTTTTGACAGTATACTCGGAGCAGGTGAAGCACGCGAGCTTGCCAACAATGCACTTGAAAAAACAAAAAGCTTTGTATGCATTTTCTGCGACAAGGGAGATGGCAGCTACACCTACATTATCACGGCAAAGCCGGGCGTGTCACCCGCACCGCGTGAGCTTGCAAAGCTTTTGAGCGAGCGCTTCTCTGCCAAGGGCGGAGGCACAGACACTATGGTATCCGGAAGCATAACAGCTACAAGGTCGGATATTGAAAAGGCGCTAAATATATAAAACAAAAAGGAGAGCTCCCTGCTCTCCTCTTTTATTTTATGCTTTTTACTATTTCTGCTATTTCCGAAGGCTTGCTTACGATATACTCAGCGCCCTCTCTTTCAAGCTCTTCTCTGTCCCTGAAGCCCCAGAGCACGCCTATCGTATGCGCTCCGGCACTTTTTCCTGTGCGTATGTCAACATATGTATCGCCGACAAAAACACATTCATCGGGTTTTACTTCAAGCTCGTCAAGCACCGACAAAAGTGCTCCGGGATGAGGCTTTAATTCGATCCCCTCTCTGCCTCCGTATACTCTGTCAAACATACCGTCAAAAAATCTTTTCGCTACTCCCTTTGTTGCAAAATCAGGCTTGTTTGAAAGTATCGCCTGCTTTATACCAAGCGTGCGAAGTTCGTCTGTCAGCTCAGGAATACCATCATAAGGCTTTGTGTCGCTTATCGGATCGGCATCATAAATTGACGTGTAATACTCATACACCTTATCAAAATACTCGTCTGCGTCAATATTCCCTGCTTCAAGCATACGCTTAATAAGCGTTTTTGCACCGTTTCCTACAAAATAGCGGTATGAATCGGTATCGAACTCAGAAAGTCCAAACTTCTTCATAGCAGTATTGCCATATCCGGCTATAGTACCGAGCGTATCAAGGAGCGTTCCATCAAGGTCATATACAACTGCTTTTATCACGCTTTACTCCTTATTCTTCATCAAGCTTCTGAGCACGGATATCGCGGCCGATAAACTGCATTACCGAAAACTCTCCGAATAGCCTTGAAGTTATTCTGTCGGCGTATTTTTCACGCATTTTTTCTTTTTCAAGATTTGTGTTTATAATCATCGGTTTTTCCGTGTTGATTCGTGTGTTTACAAGGTTATACAGACACGATACCGTAAACTGTGTTGACATTTCCGTACCTAAGTCGTCAATTATAAGTAAGTCGCAGTCAAAATATTTATCGGTCAACTCACCGCGTGTATCAGAGTAGTTTCTTGAAAACTTTTCACTCTCAAAATCGTCAAACAGCTTTTGTGCGGTAACATATACCACGTCAAATCCACGATCGATAACAGCCTTTGCAACAGACGTGGACAAATGCGTTTTTCCAAGTCCGGTAGTGCCGCAGAAAAGCATATTTTCCGAAATCTTTGCCGAAAAAGTGTCGGCATACTCTCTGCAGTAATCGAAAATATCGTTTATATTTTCACGCTCTCGGCCCGGCGCATAATATTTAAAGCTGAAATTATCAAAATTCTGCTTTGTGATAAGCTTGCCGATACCCGAGCTTTCATACGTTGCAAGCGCAAGCGCGCGCTTCATACAGATGCACATTTTACCCGAGTCGTCATACCCCTCATCAGAGCACAGGGCACAGTCATAATGAATGTCAAGATAGTCGCTCGGATAGCCGTAAGTTTCAAGGAACTGCTTTCTGAAGCCTACGTTTGCATCGTGCTCGGCTTCGATCTCCCTGAGCTTTTCCTCAACGCTTTTTCCGTCTTTTATCAGCACTGCGTCCATTATCCGTGCGCCCGTTTGAGAAATTACACGGTTTAGCTCTTTCAGTTCCGGGTATTTTTTTTCAAGCTCGCTCAATCTGTGTTCGGCCCCTGCAAGCGCATTTGCCCTTTTTTGCGAAAATTCTTCCTTGATTTTTCTATAATTTTCTCTACTGTAGCTCATATAACGCTCCAATTGCAGATCTGTCAAGCTTCTTTTTCAGTCTGCTTTTTCTTTTTGTTTTTCGTTTTATTTACTGCTTTATCAAAGAAATCATTTGCATCAAAGCCGCTTGTACTTTCTTCTCTGCTCTTTTTATAAGCGGCGTGCATTTCATTTATATCTTTTGCACTGTGAAGCCCCTTCTGATGCCATCTTTCGATAATTCCGCCCATATACGGAATATAGCTTCCGCTGCCCTCAACGCGCGATACTGCAAGCTCATAGGCTATCTTTATAACATCAAGTTCCAAGGCGTATTCGTCAAGCCACGTGTTTACAAGCTTTTGCTCCTTCACTGTAAGCTCTCTCTCTTTTGCACCGACCATTTTTTTGATCTGTGTAACACCTTCGTGTACTCTCTCTTTTTTCTCGATATATGCCGCAAGCTTCTCCGGCGAATCAACACCCTCGTCATATATCGCACAAGCGGTCTTTTCAATATATCGCAAAGACTTTTTTCCAATGCCCATGCAATACGCAACGAGCATGATTATGTATTCGCCCGAAAGCCCGAGTCTGTCGGACAGGCCAACAATAACTGACGTATCGGCGCTTGAAAATATCTTACCAACGATCTGCTGGCACTCATCTATAACCGCTTTAAGCCCTGCCGTCGAGTCAATTTTATCTGCCATTTCATATTCAGTGTAGCTTGGCAGTTTTTCCTCTAAAAGTGTCTTTTTCTTTACCGTATCAGGCCCGTCTTGCGAGTCATTCTTTTTTGCATTTTTCTTCAGTTTGAGAACTCTCGCTCCCCGCCAGTATGCAACAGAATTGTCAAAATCGGTCTCGCTGATGCCTGCAGCAGACGCACATTCGCTTCTCAACTTGTCAGTATCAAAGCTTCCGTCCTCTGTAATACTGCACAGAAGCAAAAGCACCTTCAAATCATTTTCGTCAGCTCCGTCAAGCGCTCGTGAAAGCTCCTTTTGCGGCAGGCAGAAAGAATCCTTTTTATTTATTTCAAGTTTCATTTTAACTCCACTCTGCCGACTTGTCGGCTTTTAGTCTTTTACGTTTTTATCTGATATTTTATAACACAACGTCATCAGCGAATCGCCGAGATGCACGTTTTCCGTCACAACACCGTAGCCTGTTACGTCAAGCTCTCTGCTTGTAAAATTCCAGAGTCCGCGTATTCCGTATCGGGCAAGCTTTTCCGCCATTTCCGGTGCCGCTTCCCTGGGTATCGTGATAATTCCTATATCAATTTTGTTTTCTTTAACATAGTTTTCAAGTTCATCTAACGAAAGCACGGGGAATCCGTACTTGATAGTGCCCACAAGCTTCGGGTCAGTATCAAAAAGGGCCTTAAGTCTTATTCCGCGTCTTTCAAAAACCGGACTTGACGCAAGTGCTGAGCCAAGGTTTCCCGCGCCGAGTATTATCGCGCTCAAATTGCTTGTAACTCCAAGTAATTCTCCGATTTTTGTATACAGATATTTTACGTTATACCCGTAACCCTGCTGACCAAAACCGCCAAAGCAGTTAAAATCCTGGCGTATTTGTGAAGCTGTAACATTCATCATTCGGGAAAGCTCGCCTGATGATATTCTTCTTATATCTTCAGCCAGAAGCTGGCGCAGATATCTGTAATATCTGGGAAGTCTTTTTATTACCGCCGCCGAAACTACCGGGGCTTCTTCTGCTCTTTTTCTGCGTCTGAGGACACTTTTTTGACTGTCAGCTACTTTTTTACTAACTTTATTGTCTGCCATATTAACACATCCTTCCACCATTAAAAGCTTACGCTTCCGGTTGCAAATGCATTGAGCGATGAATCCGCTCTGACACCTGCTTTATATTCATAATAGCATTGTGCGCCTATCATTGCGCCGTTGTCGCCACATAAGGAAAGCGGAGGCATACACAGCTTGATGCCATGCTGCTTGCACATTTTTTCAAGAGACGCGCGCAAATGCGAATTTGCCGCAACTCCGCCCGCCAAAACAAGCGTTTTGTGTCCGTATTTAACAAGTGCGGCTTCAAGCTTGGCTGTTATCGAGTTTACCGCACTCTTTGTAAATGACGCTGCGACATCGGCGCGATTTACCTCTTCGCCCTTTTGCGCCGCAGTATTCATATAGTTAACAACCGCAGTCTTGAGTCCGCTGAAAGATAAATCAAGATTGTCGCCGCCGATTGCCGCCATAGGCAATTTAACGGCGTCAGGATTGCCATTCTTTGCAAGCCCATCCATTTCCGCGCCGCAAGGATACGATAGACCGAGTACGCGTCCTACCTTATCAAATGCTTCGCCTGCCGCGTCATCGCGAGTATGGCCTATGGTTTTATAATCGGTGTACGAATCAACGCTTATAAGCGAGGTATGTCCACCAGATACGACAAGTGCTAAAAAAGGCGGCTTGAGCTCAGGATGAGCAAAGTAATTTGCCGCAACGTGCCCCTTGATATGGTTTACCGGCACAAGTGGTATATTTCTTGAATACGCAAGTGACTTTGCAAAATTAACGCCAACAAGCAACGCACCGATAAGTCCGGGTGTGTTCGTCACGCCGATAGCGTCAATATCATCAAGAGTAACTCCTGCTTCATCAAGAGCCTCGTAGGTTATACGCGATATTACTTCCGAATGTGCGCGTGAAGCGATCTCCGGTACTACGCCGCCGAAAAGCCTGTGCGTTTCTATCTGCGAGGCTACTATATTAGATTTTATTGTGCGCTCGCTGTCACTCATCTCTACAACAGCCGCGCTTGTTTCATCACAAGATGATTCAAATGCGAGTATAAGCATACTTCTACAGTAACCCCTTTTTCATAAGCACCGCGTCCTCACGCGGCGCACTGTAATAATTCTTTCGTGTTCCGTATATTTCAAAGTTCTCGGACAGATAAAGTCCCGTCGCCGCAATGTTTGACTGCCTCACTTCAAGGAAAATATCCGAACAATAACTTTCTTTTGCGCTCTCATACATACGCGACATGAGTTTTTTCGCTATCCCCTGCCCCCTGTATTCGGGTGCAACGGCAACATTTGCAAGCTCGCAGTCTCCGCAAGGATCGCTTTCATCGCCGCCGATAATATATAAGCAGATATATCCGCAAAGCTTATCACCGTCAAGCGCTATGAAGATTTCGGAAAAATCCGAGTCAAAAGCTGACTTGAACATCTGCTCGCTCCACGGGTCCGAAAAGCATATTTTTTCGAGTGCCGCAATATCTTCAAGCGCACTCTTGTCTGCGCGTTTTATTACAATATCCATCACATTTCGCCAAACGAGTCAAAAAATTCTGCCTTTACTGCCGCAGCTATTTCACAAAGACTTTCCTTATAAGTGTCAATATAACCTCCGAACGGGTCGGCTATATCGTGCTCAAGCGATCTTATTTTAGTCGCACATATAGGGAATGCCATAAGAAGACGCATTGCGTGGGCCTCGGTCATACCGACGATTGAGTCTGCATTCATACACATCTCTTCGTCAATCTGCCTTGAATAATGCTCGTAGCTTTCATCAATATATCCGGCTTCAAGCAAAGCCGTACGTGCATGTGCCGACATACGCGAGCCGTTTGCGGCCACTCCTGCAGACACAGCCTTTGTATTCACCTTATACTTTTTTGCATAGTAGTTGTAAACCGCTTCCGCCATGGGACTGCGGCAGGTATTTCCCGTACAAACGAAAAGCACGCAATGAGTATTATCCTCTTGCGTCTTTTCAAGTGTCACTTTTTCTTTTTCTGCTGTTTTCATACAGACTCCGATCAATATCCGAATTTTCCCGAAAGGCTGTCGTCGTCTTCGATCCAGTCAGCAACGTCAAGTTCCCTGTATGTATCTGACGTATCTCTGATAACGATACGCTTGATACCCGCGTTTATAACGAGCTTCTTGCACATCATACAGGACGACGTGCCCGGTACAAGCTCTCCTGATTTTGAATCGATACACGAGAGATAAAGAGTTGAGTCAAGCATCTGGTCACGCGGTGCCGCAATTATAGCATTAGCCTCTGCGTGAACAGAGCGGCAGAGCTCATATCTTTCTCCTCTGGGAATATTAAGCTCGTCACGTATACATCTGCAAATATCAGAGCAGTTCTTTCTGCCACGAGGAGCGCCGTTGTATCCCGTTGACAAAATCGTATCGTTTTTAACGATTATCGAGCCGAATGATTTTCTGAGGCAGGTACTTCTCTCTGCCACAGTCTGTGCTATATCAAGGTAATAGTTATGCTTGCTTACACGATCCTTATTCATAAACATCTCCCAAAATTATGTATTAGAGTTCACGCACGAACTCTTTGAGGAATTTCACAAAGTCTTCGCCGATTTCGGGGTGCCTTACACCCATCTTAACATTAGCCGTCAAAAATCCGAGCTTTGCGCCCATATCAAAGCGCTCACCCTCAAAGTCAACTGCCGTCATGCCACCATTTTGCGCCATGACTTTCATCGCATCGGTAAGCTGTATCTCTCCGCCTGCTCCCGGTGCGGTATTATTAAGAATGTCGAATATCTCGGGGGTTAGCAACACCCGTCCGAGTATTGAAAAGTTTGAAAACTTCTTCTCAAGAGAAGGTTTTTCGATCATATCGCTGACAGAATACAAATTATCTGTCAGATGCTCTGTTTTTAAAGAACAGTACTTTACTACAAGCTCATCAGGAACAGCCTTTACGCCGACTGCAGGTTTTGAGTATTTTTCGTATGCTTCAAGAAGCTGTGTACACACAGGTGTTTCGGAAACTATTATATCGTCTCCGTACAATACATAAAACGGTTCGTCTCCCACAAAGCTTCTTGCACGCGCAACCGCGTGACCGAGTCCCTTGGTTTCTTTCTGTCTTAAGAAAAAGACGTTAGCCATATCGGCAATTTTCTTCATATCGTCGGCAAGCTTTTCTTTACCCGACTCTCTCAGCTTTTTATCGTATTCGATGGAATAAACAAAATAATTTTCCATCGCGTCTTTTTCTCTGTTTGTGATTATAAGTATATCCTTGACTCCTGCCTGTACCGCCTCTTCTACGAGATATGACACCGCAGGTCTGTCTACAATGGGAAGCATCTCTTTTGGTACTGCTCTGGCTATCGGCAGCATTCTTGTGCCGAGTCCTGCAGCAGGTATTATTGCTTTTGTAACCTTTTTCGCCATAGACTTGCAACCTCACTTTGTCTGCTTGTAAACTTGTTCGTCATTTAGACGTACACAATCATTATATAATAATTCCGCCAATAAATCAATACCTTTTCCCAAAAAGAATTTTATACTTACACAAATATATAATATTTTATATAAAGATGAAAAAAGTTCTTGATATTGTATCGAAAAAGTGCTATACTTATAAATAAGTATGTTTAATTATTTGTTGAAGAGATGACAAGATGACGATAACGATTGACAAATATGCGCACGGCAAAACGGTTAAAGAGTATTTATTCACCAACCTGCGCTTTTCCGTATCTCTTGTAAAAAGGCTTAAAGCTATGCCCTCGGGAATACTCGTAAACGGCGAACACGCAACGGTCAGACGCGTACTTTCCCAAGGTGATATACTCGAGCTTGCGTATGAAGACGGCGAAGACGACGTTAGTGAAAATGTTGAGCCTGTATGCCTGCCGCTTGACATAATTTACGAGGACGAGCATATGATAGCGCTCAACAAGCCTGCCGGTATGCCGACTCACCCCTCTCACAATCATTACAGAGACACTCTTGCAAATGCTCTTTCATATTATTTCAAGCAAAAATCGCGTCCGTTTGTTTTCAGAGCAATAAACAGACTTGACTCAGACACAAGCGGTGTTGTGCTCGTTGCAAAAAGCAAACACAGCGCGCACCTTATTGCAAAAGAACTTGCAGGCGGCTTTTTTGAAAAAGTTTACGTCGCTCTTTTGCACGGAGAAATACCGGAAGGCGGTATTATAGACACTCCGATAATGAGAAAACCCGGCAGCACCATGCTCCGTTGCACCGACCCTTTGCACACAGGCGACTCCAAGCCTTGTCTTACAAAGTATGAGGTTATAAAAACGTCGGGCGATCGCACTATGGTTTACGCTTCTCCCATAACCGGGCGCACGCATCAGCTCAGGGTGCATTTTTCCTCGATAGGCCACCCGATTTTCGGGGACGGACTTTACGGAATAACGCCTGACGGCTCAGATTTTACCCGCCTTGCTCTTCATTGTGTCTTCCTTTCTTTCACACACCCGTTTACACACGAAAGAATAAAGCTTGAAGCAAAACTTCCCGACGAACTTAAATAGCAAACACAAGCCGAAAGGTCTAAAATATGTCTGATACAAAATTTCGCGCTTTTATATTTCGCCGCCGCAAATATATAATCCCCGGTATAATTATTGCGCTCTGCTTCATATTGCAGATAATATCGAGATGCTCAAGTACCGTTTCGGATTTTCTGACCTTTGGATTTTCAAGCTGTCTAAGAGCAACTCTGGCGTTTATATCTTCACTTATTCCCTTTTCGCTTGCCGAAACTCTCATTATAATGTTGCCGGTGCTCATGATTTTCGTGCTCTTTCTTACGTTCAGACGGCGCGAGCCCGATCCGAGAATAGTGTACGTGCTTATAATAATACTCACGGTAATGTATGCTTTGTTTGTTTTCTCGTTTGCACCCGCTTATTCAACGACGACGGCAGACAAACTTTTTGAAATCGAAGTGCGTCCCGTAAGCACACAACAGCTCTACAACACAGCCGAAATCCTGGCAGAAGAAATAAACGGACTTACAGACGATATTGAATTTGAATACGGCTCATTTTCAAATATGGGCTATGACCTTGATACTCTCGGAGGTAAGCTTAACTCTGCTTACAGAACTCTTTCAGACGATTACTCGTTTATCAAAAACTTCAGATCAAGGCTAAAACCTATCGCATTAAGCGTTCCTATGACCTACACACACATTTCGGGAGTCTACACCTATTATACGGGGGAAACCAATATAAACACAAACTTCCCCGATTACACACTTCCATTTACTTCTGCTCACGAAATGGCGCACGCACGCGGATTTGCCCGCGAAAAAGAAGCAAATTTTGTAGCCTTTCTCGTATGTGAGGCATCAGACGATGCCTATATAAGATACAGCGGAAAGTTAAGTATGCTTGAATATATAACAGACGCGCTTTATACGGCAGACCCCGAACTTTATTCTGAAATTTTCTACTCCCTTGATATAAAGGTAAGATGCGAACTTGCCGCGTACAGTGAGTTTTTTAAAGCTTACAGAAACAGCACGGCAAGCGAAATCTCAGGCGCTGTAAACGACGTTTACCTGAAAAGCCAGGGGCAAAGCGAAGGCGAAAAGAGCTATGGACTCGTGGTCGATCTTGCTGTTGCCTATATACTCTCGGATAAAGCCGGGCAATAAAACAAAAAGGAGGCGGTATTTTGAACAGAAAAATATTAAAGCGATGCGCGGTATTGTTTTTATCACTGATACTCTTCGTTTCAGCAATCCCCCTCAGTATCCGTCAAATAAACGCGATGCCTCTTGACAATCCGCTTTTATATTACAACGACAGTACCTGGGCAAGAGAAGACCGATGCCCGCTTAAAATAATCGATGGCGAATATTACGTGCCTCTTGTTCTGTTTGCTCAGCTCGACAATACCAAGGTGCGAGTGAACAACAACCTCAATACATTCGTAATATCACACGGCGACAAATATATATCCTTTGACGCGTCAACGGATATTGCAACAGACCAGGCAAACACATATCTTTATATACGCACATACAAGCTTGATTACGGCGAAAGATACGTTCCTGCAAAGACTGTGTGCGACCATCTTGGATTTGAGTTTGAATATTTCAAGAATGAGCGTACCGGAGAAGTGGCTGTACGCATATGCGATTCAAGCGCAGAGCTAAGTTTTGAAGAGCTTCTTGAAAAACACAATCCCGGGTTACTGAAGCTTGAAGAAAACTCTTCCGAAAAAGTTACCCACGTTGAATCGCGCGTGACAACGTCAACTACTCCCGGGCAACCTGCGAACATACTTGGTAACAGAATTATATACATCACCTTTGACACCACTGTAAACGAATACACCGACACAATACTTAATACGCTTGCTTATTACGGATACAAAGCGACGTTTTTTATAGACGACTCAAGCATCCTCAATTACCCTCAAACCATTTCGCGCATTATCTGCGAGGGGCATAAGCTCGCCTTGAAACCCGGCTCCGACAACGCCGGAGCCTATATGGATACCGAAAGCTTTATAGCAGAGCTTGACAAGACAAACGAGCTTTTATACCGCGTTTACAAGCTTAAAACCCGCACTGTACGTCCTGATGCTCTTGCATACAACAACACACAGCTTATTTCCGATATACAATCCGGTGTTCTCGCAGAATCAGGTTACACTGTATGGAACGAAAACGTATCACGTGCTGACGGACTTATGTCCAATACAGAAGCAATAAATCAGTTAATAAATGAAATCTGGGACAAAAACACTCTTGTCATATCATTCGGCTCCAACGCAACAACGGCTACGGTGCTTTCGGGCACTCTGAGTTTTATTTTCGACAATGCCGACAAATGCGACGTAAGGCTTGCCGATTCCTCATACACTCCCCCAAGATAAATAACAGTCTCAACAAGTACAATTCCGACACTGAAAGGAAAGATTTGCCATGGAAGAAAAAAAGAAGCGTATACTCATCGTCGAGGATGAAAAAAACATTGCATATACTCTCGCGTACAATATTATGCAGGCAGGTTACACCTGTGATATAGCATCCGACGGTGAGGAGGGTTTAAAAAAGGCTCTCAGCGACACGTACGACCTTATCTTACTTGACTTGATGCTGCCGAAAATGGACGGCTTTACAGTTTGTAAGAATGTAAGACAAAAGCTCTCTACTCCTATTATTATACTTACGGCACGTGTGGAAGAAGTGGACAAAATAATGGGTCTTGACACCGGTGCTGATGATTACGTAACGAAGCCTTTCTCAGTAAACGAGCTTCTTTCCCGTATCAAAGCAAATATACGCAGAAGCCGCGGTGAGGTCGTAAGCTCCGACGGCGAGGTAAAGCAGGAAATCATCGAAATAAGAGGGCTCAGAATTGACACGTCTCACTATTCTGTTGAACTTGACGGAAGACCGATAGACGACATCACCAAAAAAGACTATGAAATACTCGTCCTTCTTGCAAAAAATCCCGGAAAGGTATTCACTTTCGAAGAGATATGCAGCAAGATCTGGGGATACGATTTCTGCGGCGAAGACGAGAAGCAAACGGTAACGACAGCGGTTCACCGTCTGCGCACAAAGCTCGAAACCGATTCACAGAATCCCGAATACGTACACAACAAGCGCGGTGTCGGCTATTACCTGAAATAAGAGAACGGATATAGTAATTGTATGAAAACAAGCTTATATTTTAAAATAATCCTCATTCTTGTCCTGTTCGTTGTAACGGTAATAGTGTTCAGCGGCGTTATACTGCTCAACAACGTTACAAGCTTTTATATGCTTGACTTTTACGACAGGATGGAAGAGCTTTTTGACGAAAACTCCCAGCTGAAAGCAGATCTTGCCCATGCACTTGAAAACGACAGCTACGCCAGCGACCTTAAAGACCTTCTCGACTCATACAGCGGTGTTCTCGGAATAGACGATTACCGTAATTTCTACATACTCGACTCCACGGGTACGTATATCGACGGTACAGATGATAAACTCGGACAAGCTCTTGAAAAAACCCCTAATCTCATAGCGGCATTAAGCGGAAGAGACACCTCAAAAATGCAGACAGGCTCCGAATTTGCCGATTACGCCTGCGTCATAGGCACAAATGATCGTTCCGTAGTGATTTATATCAAGGATTCAATGGACGAGATGCAGAGATTCATCTGGATGATCTTCTCGATAGTACTGCAGACTATGGTTCTGAGTCTTATATTTGCCATAATACTTTCATTCTTCCTTTCTAAAGCTATCACTTCACCGATAAGAAACATTACCGAAAGTGCCAAACAGCTTCGCGAGGGAGATTTTGAGCACGATATAGAAATTTATTCAGACGATGAGATAGGTATGCTCTCAACCACCTTCAATGAAATGAAGGCGGCGCTAAAGAATACTCTCGACGTTGCTTCTGATGAACGCGCAAAGCTTGAAACGGTATTTACCTATCTTCGCGACGCGGTTATCGCATTTACCGAAGACGGACGAGTGCTTCATATAAACAAGTCTGCAATCGACCTTTTCGGCGATGCTTACTCCCCCTCATTTAACGTAAACAACTTTATAAATCTGTTGAATTCCGACTCGGACACTACAGATTCAGACAAATCCAAGCCGCAGATAGATCCTCTTGTTGAAAGCGATATTATGTACAACGGACGCGTGCTTGATATTAACTTCGGTAATATAAAATACAACGAAAACAACGCATCTCACGACGGTCTTATTGCGGTTATTCACGATATCACCGGCCGTTACGAGCTTGAAAAGTCAAGACGTGAATTCGTGGCAAACGTATCTCACGAAATGCGTACGCCTCTTACAAGTATCCGCGGTGCATGTGAAACGATGCTCCAGGACGAAAATATGCCTGATGAATTCAGACGCGTGTTCTTAAATATGGCCTTGACAGAATGCGACCGAATGACCAATATAGTATCAGATTTGCTTACCCTTTCCCGTCTTGACAATAATAAAACACGTTGGAAAATATCAAAATACCGGATCGCAGATTCTCTCAAGCACGTTACCGACGTTATACGTGTTGACGCAAACAAGCACAGACACAAGCTTACGCTTGCAGTAGTTCCGGGTCTTCCCGAAATAAGCGCCGACCGCGAACGTATCGAGCAGGTGCTTATCAATATAATGTCAAACTCCGTCAAGTACACTCCAGACGGCGGACAGATAACCGTACAGGCATCAAAACGTGACGAAGACAAGATCGAAATCGTTATTGCCGACAACGGTATCGGTATTCCCAAAGAGGATGTCGAAAGGATTTTTGAGCGCTTCTACCGCGTTGAAAAATCAAGAACATCCGAAACGGGCGGAACAGGTCTCGGTCTTGCCATTGCAAAAGAGATCATAAATGCTCATTCAGGCGATATAACAATCGAGAGCGAGCTTGATAAGGGTACAAAGGTTACAATTACCCTGCCGGTAACTACAACTCTCAAATCATCAGAGGATGAATAAAAACGAAAGGAACGGTCATGAAAGTTAAAATAAGGATCAGCGATTTCATACTTAACTTAATAATAAGTATACTCATACTGTCAATGCTTACGCTGACCGTTCTGTATGCTATAGAAAACACAACCGAGCGCGACTCAGACAGCAAGGTGTTCGATAATCTGTGGATAACGCAGGATTCTGAAGACTCGGCTTTTTCGGTCTTTGACATATCCTACTGTACACCAAAGCTTATAGCCTACAAGCAGCCGGGGAACGATCCCGTTGCAACATATTTCGATTCTGCTCTGACGTCTACCCTGTATTCGGTGCTTTCAGACGCTATACTCGATATCTTCGGTTCTGACAGCGTATGCGTATCTGCAGAAGTCGACTATCCCGTTGCCGCAAAAGAGGTACTTGAATCCGACAGCTATATTCTTTTTGAGTATAATTCGGACCTCCCGTATCCTTATATATATGCACTCACCTCAGCTCAAAGCTCGGTGGATACAAGTATGTGTGCGCAGGGTTTGCCCGTAAACATATCAAAAATCGTTCTGTTGTTATCTCAAAACGAAAACGGCAAAACCATCTACAGCTGCTACGGATTTGACTCCAAATACAATGCATATAAATTTATGCATTCAGATAACAGCCCCTACAATCTTCAGCAAGCGGACAAAATATACATCGATGCATATGCCGACAGTCTTGACACAGTAAGCTTTTTATCAGAAAGCAAGTCCGATAACGAAAGCCTGCTGTCACTTGAGATAATTCACGGTGCTTTTGATTATTCACCGCTTGTCGAAAGCTCGGATATCGGTATGCTCAAGCTTGACACAGAACAGTCTGCCGCAACCTTTCTTGAGCTTTTTGAAATCAATCCCGAAAAAATCAACACATACACCGACAGAGACGGCTCCACAGTATTTATCGGAACGGATGAACGTCTCAGCGTATCCTCCGGCAAAATTATCGAATATACAGCTGAAAACTCACCGATACCTTTAAAACAAATACTCGGTTATATTCCCGGTCAAAGCAATTCATTTTCGCTTTTTGATATGCTCAAAGCAACAAATATTTTTATAAGCGACATTCGCTCTTTATATCCCGAGCTTATCGGAAAAAGCGCTGACATAAAGCTTACGGGTATATACAAGACTTCAGAGGACGAAGACGATATTGCAAAACCGGTATTTGAATACTCCTATTTCTATAACGGTATAAAAATCGATACCGACCCGGCTTTCCGTTTTGTATTTGACGCAAGCGGAATATGCAAGCTTAATATCAACATATCCGGCTTTTCACCGGAAGGCGAAAAAAGCGTAACTCTTTCAAAAGAAACGGTATACAAAAGACTGATAAACACACTTGACAATGTAAATATTACCTATCCTGTGTATGCTGTTAACGACTTTGGAATCTATCATATTAAGTGGGCAGCAAGGTAATAATAAACAGAGAGCATTTTTATCTGTCGCAAGAGTTTGAAAACCAACATAAAATATAAATATAAGGCGGAGTAAACCGTGAATTTCAGAAACATTAAAATTTTTTTCATACTGCTTTTGCTGTTGATCAATACCTATTTACTGTACAACTTTGTAGCTTCCGATAAAAACAGCATGAAAATAGACTCTTCAACTTTAAACGATATCGTCAGCATTCTTCAGAATAACGGTATATCGGTCGACCCTGCAATTATCCCGACTACTTACCCCGATGCCGATATTATTGAATCGGATTTTGATGCCAAGTACTATGACAATCTTGCCTCGGCGATAAGCCTGTCCGAGCGCGCAAGCATAAATATCATGCCCGACAACAGCTTCAGGCTTGTAATGAGAAATGATAATCTTTTTTATCTCAACAGACGCTTCGGCTTTGAGTTTTCCGCGCAGGAAAGCACGTACGAACAAGCAGAAGTGCTTGAAGAGCTTTATTTGAGTAATGAATACTACCCTGCGGATCTCACAAGAGATGAAAAAAAGCTTATTGAATCATTTCTCTATCCCGAAGCGATCGCTGAGTCTCACGCTCCGTTTTCTTATGAAATTTTAAACACATATTCTGACAGCAAAAGCAAAATTGCGCTCGTATCCCAAACGATTGATAACGTCTACATACGTGAGCACAATATGTATATCGAGCTTGAAAACGGCAAGATAAACCGTGCCTCGGGTACGTGGTTTTTCCCTCAAAACAGTGAAAATTATTCCGCTGATCTTTATGATCAGTTATCCGTTCTTTTTGCTGAACTTGATTATAACAAAAACAGCACGCCCACACAGGCAAACTCCGACACTTTGGATACCGATAACTCCTCGGATGAAATTTCAAATAAATACAGCATTACAGATATAGATTTTACCTATTGTATCTACTGGAACTCTGCGCAGGACGGACTCTTCTTTATCCCTGCATGGAAGCTCTCAACAGATGCAGGCGAAACTCGTTATTATAATGCTGTTAACTGCAAACTGTACGAATAATGTTAAAAAAATGTGTACAACTCGTAAACAATGTGTGTTTTGGTATTCCAATTATTACGAAAGTATGATATAATTCTCTCGGTAGACTATGTTATA